>NZ_JBHVER010000007.1:0-5537 GCF_042802195.1 Kitasatospora sp. NPDC057500
GGGCACGGTTGACGTCCGAATCACGCCAGCCCAACACCCCGTCCGCTTGGTGGACTTCGGGCGTCGATCCCGCTCACCCCCGGACAGGACTCCGCATGCCCGAAACCGCCCACGCCCCCTCGATCCCCCGGTCCGCACCCCGGGACCGGCGGACCGGCGGATGGCCCGCCGTCCTCGCCGTCACCGCGGGCGTCTTCGCCATCGTCACCACCGAGATCCTGCCCGTCGGCCTGCTCACCCCGATCGGCGCCACCTTCCGGATCTCCGACGGCACCGCCGGTCTGACGATGACCCTGCCCGGCCTGGTCGCCGCCGTGGCCGCGCCCGCCGTCACGGTCGCGACCCGCCGCGCCGACCGCCGCACCATGCTCTGCGCCCTGCTGCTGCTCCTGGCCCTCGCCGACCTGCTGAACGCCTTCGCGCCCGCGTACTGGGCGGTGCTGCTGGCCCGGGTCGCCCTCGGCCTGGTGATCGGTGCCTTCTGGTCGATCGGCTCCGGGCTCGCCCCGCGCCTCGTCCCGGCGGACCGGCAGGCCCGCGCCAACACCCTGATCTTCACCGCCGTGCCGCTCGGCTCCGTGCTCGGCGTCCCGGCCGGCGTGCTGCTCGGCTCGCTCGCCGGCTGGCGCGCGGCCTTCGCCGCGATGGGCGTGCTCACCCTGCTGGTGCTGGCCGCCCTGCTGGTCTGCCTGCCCCCGCTGCCGCCGCCCGCGACCACCACCGGCCTCGGCGTGCTGCGCGGGCTGCTCGCCGGCCGCGGCACCCGCACCGGTCTCGCGGTGACCTTCCTGATCGTCCTCGCCCACTTCGGCGGCTACACCTACGTCACGCCGTTCCTGGCCGAGGTCACCCACGCCGGACCGGGCCTGATCAGCGGCCTGCTGCTCGCCTACGGCGCCGCCGGCCTGCTCGGCAACCTGCTCGCCGGGCAGCGCGCCGCCCGCGCGCTGCGCCCGGTGTTCACCGCGGCCGCCGCCCTCCTCGCCGGCGCCACCCTGCTGCTGCCCCTCCTCGGCGCCTCCACCCCCGGCGCCACCGCGCTGCTGCTGCTCTGGGGCGTCGCCTACGGCGCCGTCCCGGTCTGCTCGCTGAGCTGGTTCCTCACCGCCGCCCCGCACGCCACCGAGGCCGCCGGGGTGCTCTTCACCTCGTCCTTCCAGGCCACCATCGGCATCGCCGCGCTGGTCGGAGGCGGTGTCGTCGACCGCACGACGCCGACGACGGTCCTCCTGCTGGCCGGTGCCACCGCCCTGCTCGCCGCCGTGACCGCGCTGCTGACCGCACCCGCTACGACCTCGCGATGAGCACACCCGTGGGCAGCAGCGTCAGCCCGGCACTCACCGGCCAGTAGACCCAGGCCGGTGCGCCGGAGCGCCGTCGCACCGGCCCGTTCGCCAGCCACCAGAGCGCCGCGGACGCCAGCACCACCGGTCCGCAGAGCACCAGCCAGGGCAGCGGGCCGTCGTTCTCCGTCGGCTCCCCCTCCGTCCAGCCCAGCGCCGCCAGCGGCCAGTTGGCGGCGAAGTACCAGAGCAGCCAGACCGGTACCACGGCCGGCACCCCCAGCAGCAGGTTCACGACCGCGGCGGCCGGTGCGTACGTTCGCATCCGGCCAGTATTCCCGGCAGGCGGGCGAAGGCGCCGACCGGGGCCCGGGGCGATACCCCCGTGCTCGCCCCCGTGCCCGGCCGGCACCGTTCCGCGACGCGCCCGCACCGGCGGCCTGCCGGCCGGCCCCGGCGGCGGCGAACCTGAGAACGGGCTGACGGCCCACCGGCGTTCGCTCGCCGTTGTCGGAGGTGCCTGGCAGGATTCCCACATGCCCGCCACCCGCCCTGACCGGCACCCCGACGGCGCCTCGACCCTGCCCGGCCTCCGTGGGGACTTCGAGGTGCACCTCACCGTGCGGCCGGGCGCCGCCGAGGCACTGGCCGCCTGGGCCGCCGACCACGGCCTGAAGTTCACCCACATCCTGCTGGCCCGCGGCGCGGCGCCCTCGCAGCCGATGCTCACCCTGTGCGCCGCCGGGACGCTGGACGAGGTCGCCGCGACGACCGCCCGGACGGCGGAGCACCTGGCCGGGGCCGGGTTCGCCGTGCTGCGCACCAAGATCGAGGCCACGCCGTGGGCCCTCGGCGTCCCGGCCTCGGACGCGGACGCCACCGCGCACGGGCCCGCCCGCTACTTCGAGCACCACGTCAAGCTGCTACTGCCCGGGCCCGCCCCGGCGCCGACGCTCGCCGGCCTCGCCGTCCGGCACGGCGCCCACCTCTCCCACAACCCGCGCCGGGTGCGCGAGGACGGCCACCGCGAGTGGTTCGTCACCCAGCGGTGCCGCCGGGTCGGCCTGGCCACCGCCGGCCGCCGCCTGGACGCGCTGCTCGCCGGGCTCCGCGACGACGGCCACCGGATCCTCTCCGTGGAGCGCGAGTTCGTCGCGGTCGACAGCGACGAGGCACTGGACGCCGGATGGCTGACCGAGCACGACCGCACCGCCGAAGGAGATTCCCGATGACCACGGAACGCCCCCTCGCCTGGGAGGACCTCGAACACGGGCCCTGGGAGGGCCTCTCGCTGCCCGGGCGGCCCCCGTCGGAGGACGTCCGGGAGGAGCGGGACCTGCCCCGGTCCATCCTGCCGATCGACGACGAGGCGGTGCGCCAGCAGCCGGTCTTCGACCCCGCGCTCGCCGGGTACAGCCGGGCCCTGCGGCCGAGCGAGCCCGCCTTCACCGACCCCCGGCTCGCCGAACGCTGGCTCGCCGCCCGGCGCGTGGCACTGAACACCGTGCTGTCCGCCGTCGCCGCCTCGCCATGGGCCCGGCACCTGGTGCTGCGCGGCAGCGTCCTGCTGCGCGCCTGGTACGGCGAACAGGCCCGGGAGCCGGGCGACCTGGACTTCGTGGTGCAGCCCACGGACTGGCAGCTGGAGGACGCGCGCACCGGCCGGATGCTCACCGAGCTCGCCGCCGGCGCCGAGGCGCTCTCCACCGAGGTCCGGCTGCACGCGGACCGGGCCCTCGACGACGACATCTGGACCTACGGCCGGGTCCCCGGACGCCGACTGGTCCTGCCCTGGACGGCCCCCGGCCTGCCCGGCGGCACCGTCCAGCTGGACTTCGTCTTCACCGAGCACCTTCCGGCCCCGCCCGAGCCCTGCGAACTCCCGGGCGTGAGCGGCCCGTTGCTCGCCGCGACGCAGCAGCTCTCGCTGGCCTGGAAGATCCTCTGGCTGGTCTCGGACAGCCACCCGCAGGGCAAGGACCTCTACGACGCCCTGCTGCTCTCGCGCACCGCCGAGGTGCCCTACGCGCTGCTGCGCGAGGTGTTCACCCGCTCCGAGGAGAACCACGCCCGGTGGCCGGTGCTCCCCGACCAGATCACCGAACTCGACGCCGACTGGGACGAGTTCGCCAAGGACTACCCCGGCTTCGCCGACCCGGTCGAGGACTACCCGGCCGAGCTGCTGGCCGGGCTCTCCGCCACCTTCGCCGGTCGCGGCGAGTACGCGCTGCGGGCGGAGTGGCTGGCGCCGGTCATCGGGGAGCTGCGCGAGCTGCTGGCGGGCGAGGGCATGGCAGCGGTCCAGCAGTGGATCACCCGGCGCCACATGCCCCCGTCCAACGCCCTGGTGGTCCTCTGCGAGCTGCTGGACGGCGACCTCGCCGCCGCCCGCCGCACCCTGGGGGACCACGGCCACCCGAACCGGCATCTCCACAACCTGGCGGAGGTCGCCGACCGGTACGCCGCCGAGCTGTCCGACACTCCCTGACCGGGGACCGGCAGCACCTCGACGGCGGTGCCGGTGGGGGGCACCGCCCCGGGGGCGCGACAGCGAGCGCGACGGTGCACCGGGACCGCGTCAGAAGTCCGACGGGACGGACCACCGACCGGAGTGCTCGAAGGCCTCGCACCCGTCGTGCTCGAACCGCACGGTCCCGTCGAGCCTCGACCTCCCGTTCGCACAGGCTCCGTAGTCCAGCCCCAACTCCCCCGCCAGAGGAAACCAGTAGCGACAGAAGCCGCACTGCTCGCCGTACCACTCGTCCCGGTACTCCGGGTCCTCGGTCCTGCGGTTCCGCCGCGCGATCCAGTCCCCATGGATCGCCTCCATCTCGTCCGGGCTGTCGGCCGAGTGCCTCTGCTCCATCTCCTACCTCCTCAGGGCCCGTGGGCTACGCCGGCACCAGCGCCTCAGCGCACGCCGACCAGGTATGACGGCGGCCCGGCCGGATTCCCTTCCGGCCCGGCCACCGCTCCGTCGGTCAGCCCGAGTGCCTGACCACACCGCCGACGGCGGCATTGGCCTCCCGGTATTCCGGATCACCGGAGGCGAGTGGGCTGACGGCCGTGTAGGGCAGGTCGAGTACCCGTGCCGAGTAGCTCCCGGGCGCGTCGTCGTCCATGGCCGGGAAGCCTCGGATCACGGCATACGGGTGGCCGTGCCGGTAGTCGACCAGGCTGAACTGGCGCTGGTCGGTCACATACGGTTCGGTAGGCACAGCACTCACCCCCTTCTTGTAGCCCGACAGGATATTGAGCCGCACCACCGGAATCCAACCGCACCAGCGGCCCCACCGGACACATCGCCGGTGGGGCCGCTGCGGTTCGGGGCAGGGCCGGGTCGTCATCGGTTCGCCCGTGCAGTGCCCCGTCGGGACGGAGCTGCGGAGGGGGCGGCCGGGCGACATGGCGGGAGAGGTTCCCGGGAGGCACCGTCCGCCGCCGCCGGGAGGGCGGCGACGAACCGGATGCCGGACCCGGGTCGGCTATCGTCCCGGATCGCTCACCGGTCACGCGGCCTCAGCCGGGTAGCCGAAGTAGCGGAAGTGGTCGTAGTGGTCGATGTAGTCGAAGTACTCGGGCCTCCCGGACTTGTAGTCGCCGCCGTACGGCGGGCACTCCTCGACGGTGATGCAGAGCTCGACCGGCGGGCTCTGCACGGGCCGGCCGTTCGGGTCGAGGGCGTTGGCGGTCGCACGGTTGGTGACGTGGCCGGCCCTGGCGTCGTCCTCGGTGACCACGTAGGTGCCGGTGCAGGTCGTGCTCTGCCCCGGGGCGAGCGTCGTCTCGGCGCACGTGACGTCCGGGACACGGTCATCACCGATGGTCAGATCGGTCAGTGTGGCCGCGCCGGTGTTGGTGACCGTGTAGGTGTAGGTGATGGTGTCACCCACGTAGACCGGACCGGCCTTGTCGGCGTGCTTGGTCAGGGACAGGCTCGACTCGGTCGCCACCTGGACCGTCTCCTGCGCCGGCGGACTCTGAACCGGCTGACCCGCCGGGTCGAGGCCGCTCACCGTGGCGTTGTTCGTGACGCTGCCCGCCGCGGCATCCGCTTCGGTGACCACGTAGCTACCGGTGCAGGTCGTGCTCTGCCCGGCGGCCAGAGTCGTCGCCACACACGTGATCGGCGAGACGCGGTCGTCGGTGACGGCCAGGCCGTTCACCGTGACCGTACCGGTGTTGGTGACCGTGTACGTGTACGTGATGGTGTCACCCACATTCACCGGGCCCGGAGTGTTCGCCTGCTTCGTC
>NZ_JBHVER010000007.1:5637-92105 GCF_042802195.1 Kitasatospora sp. NPDC057500
AGGGACAGGCTCGCAGCCTGCGCGACCGGAACCGTCTCCTGCGCCGGCGGACTCTGAACCGGCTGACCCTGCGGGTCAAGACCGTTCGCCGTCGCCACGTTCGTGACACTGCCCGCCGCGGCGTCCGCAGCAGTCACCACGTAGCTACCGGTGCACGTCGTGCTCTGCCCGGCAGCAAGGGTCGTCGCCGCGCACGTCACCGGCGAAACCCGGTCATCGGCAACGGTCAGGCTGTTCACAACAGCAGTACCGGTGTTGGTGACCGTGTACGTGTAAGTGACCGTGTCACCCACATTCACCGGGCCCGGAGTGTTCGCCTGCTTCGTCAGGGACAGGCTCGCAGCCTGCGCGACCGGAACCGTCTCCTGCGCCGGCGGACTCTGAACCGGCTGACCCTGCGGGTCAAGACCGTTCGCCGTCGCGACGTTCGTGACACTGCCCGCCACCGCATCTGCGGTCGTCACCACGTAGCTGCCGGTGCACGTCGTGCTCTCACCGACGGCCAAGGTTGTCGCCGCGCAGGTGATCGGCGAGACCCGGTCATCGGCAACGGTCAGGCTGTTCACAACAGCAGTACCGGTGTTGGTGACCGTGTACGTGTAGGTGACCGTGTCACCCACGTTCACCGGACCCGCCGTACTCGCCTGCTTCACCAACGACAGGCTCGCCACCGACGCCACCAGAACCGTCTCCTGCGCCGGCGGACTCGCCACCGGCAGACCCTGCGGGTCAAAGCCGTTCGCCGTCGCCACGTTGAGAACCTGTCCCGCCACCGCGTCCACGGTCGTCACCACATAGCTTCCGGTGCACGTCGTGGACTGCCCGGCGGCCAGCGTCGTCGCCGAACAGGTCACCGGCGACACACGGTCATCGGTCACGATCAGGTTGTTCACGGTGGCCGTGCCGGTGTTGGTGACCGTGTAGGTATAGGTGATCGTGTCACCCACGTCGACCGGACCCGGCGTACTCGCCTTCTTCGTCAGGGACAGGGTGGCAACAGCCGTCACCTCGACCGTCTCCTGCGCGGGCGGGCTCGCCACGGGCTGACCCTGCGGGTCAAGCGCGTTCGCCGTCGCCACGTTGAGAACCTGTCCCACCACGGCGTCGGCGGCCGTCACCACGTAGCTACCGGTGCACGTCGTGCTCTCCCCGGAAGCCAGCGAAGTCACCGAACACGTCACCGGCGACACACGGTCATCGGTCACGGTCAGGCTGTTCACAGCAGCAGTACCCGTGTTCGCCACCGTGTACGTGTACGTGACCGTGTCGCCCACGTTCACCGGTCCCGGCGTGCTCGCCTGCTTCACCAACGACAGGCTCGCGACCTGCGCCACCACAACCGTCACCACAGCCGGCGGAGTCGTGAGCACCTCACCGGACGGATTCACCGCACCCGCCGTCGCGACGTTCGTCACGCTCCCCGCCACCGCGTCCGCCGCCGTCACCACATAGGTGCCGGTGCACATCGTGGACTCCCCGGGGAGGAGGGTCGTCGTCCCGCACATCAGCAGCGCGACGTGGTCATCGGTGAGGATCAGACCGCTCAGCGTCGTCGTACCCGTGTTGGCGATCGTGTACGTGTAGGTGACCGTATCCCCCACGTCCACCGGACCCGACGTGCTCGCCACCTTCGTCAGCGTCAGGCCCGACGTGGACTCCACCGGGACGCTGGCCTCGGCCGGAGGGGAGGTGACCGGGCTTCCGTTGGCGATTCCGGTCGCCACGGCGGTGTTGAAGACCTTGCCGATGTCGGCGTCCTCCTGAGTGACCACGTAGAGGCCGTGGCAGACGGTGCTGTCGCCGGGGCTGCCGGCCGGGGCCAGCGTGGTGGCGTCACAGGCGATGTCGGTGATCTTGTCGTCCATCACGCTGACGGCGTCCACCTGGACACCGCCGGTGTTGGTGACCACGTAGCTGTACGGCACGACGGACCCGACCGTGAACGGCCCCGGGGCGTCGGCCTGCTTGTTCAGGTTGATGCCCGGCGGCGCCACCACCGGCACGTTCTCCGTGGAGGGCGGCGACTCGATGGGCGCCCCGTCGGCGGTTCCGCCGGCCACCGCCGTGTTCACCACCTGGCCGGCCTGGGCGTCGGCGACGGTCACCTGGTAGGTGGCCGTGCAGGTGACGGTCTCACCCGGGTTCAGGGTGACCACCGGGCAGCTGACCGGCCCGACCTTGGGGTCGGTGACGCCCAGGTTGGTGATCGCGACGTTCCCGGAGTTGGTGACCACGAAGTCGTAGTCGAGTGACGTGCCGGCCGTGATGAGCCCGGGCAGCGGCTGGCGCACCTGCTTGACCAGGTTCAGGGCCGGCAGGGGCTGCTCCGTGGTGACCGTGACATTGCGGATCAGGTGCACGTCGGTGAACGCACCGGTCGATCCCGCGAAGCCGAACTTGTAGGTGGACGGCACCGGTTGGGGCGCCGGAGTGGACAGCACCTGGTGCATGCCGGTGCCGTCGTTGAAGTCGACGCTGACCGTCAGGACCGGCGACGGCGCGGGGGTCAGGTGCACGTTCACCTGACGGCGGGACGGCTCCAGCAGGGTCTCCGCCTGCGCCGGGGTCACCAGCGGCGGCAGCACCGTCAGCGGACCCTGCAACTGGCCCGGCAGGGTGGAGGGCCACGGGCCGGTGGTGGTGAAGTTGCTGGTGGTCGCGGTCAGGAAGCAGTAGCCGGTGGTGCCGTCACCGGGGCCGCGGACGGTGACCATGTTGCGGCCGGGCGCGGGGATGCGGAAGCCGGTCCCGGCCGGCGAACGGGTCGGACAGCCGTTGCCGCGGTGCTCCCAGTCGCCGAAGTAGTTGCCGAGGACGTCCAGGCCGACGCCCAGGTAGCCGCTGTCGACGCCGGGCAGGAAGGGGAGGCTCGCATTGTCGTCGGGCAGCTTCTGCGCGTACCCGAGGCTGCCGCCGAAGGCGCCCGGGTGGTCGAGCGAGGTGTCGCCGTTGACCAGGAAGAAGGAGATGCCGTCGGCCGGGGTGGCGGGCGTGGTGCTGCCGTACTGCCACTGGTCGAAGGTGACGTCCAGGCCGTTGCCGGCCGGCAGCGCCTGGTCGAAGAGGACCGCGCCGGCCTCGTCGAAGCCCGCGTCGGTGATCTGGAGGTATCCGTGCGGCGCGCCGTTCACCGGCGGCACCGGCCCGATCTCGATGAGCGGGCAGCCCGTGAGCGGGTGGTTGCCCGGCCCGGGCACGCCGACCGGCGCGCCGGTGAGGCAGGCGGTGCCGACGGCGGTGAAACGGGGGTCCGCGGTGGCCCCGGTGAACGTCTCCTGGAGCAGCGTCGTGCCGGCCAGGACCCGCTGACCGGTGCTGACCGGCGGGGGCGGGGGCGATGGTAAGGCCCGGGCCTGCAGTCCGGCGAGGCCGGCGCTGAGGACTCCCAGCACGGTTGCTGTCGTCACAAGGCGGGCCGCCCGCGCCAGAAGCCGGGACGGACCGCGAAGGTCTCTTGTCATGGAAACAATATGTGCACATAAAATTACTATCCGTCACCTCAGTGGACCTCCACCTGACCCATCAGGGGACACGACCGAGCCGACCTGGCTAACCGCCACCCGGACGCCGCGTCAGCCCCCGGGGCCGCAGAGAAGGCGACGGGGCGACGGCGCGCACCGTGCGGTACGGGACGTCGCCCCGTCAGGTCCTTCCCGCCGCCGCTGACGGAGCGGCAGATCGACCGGTTCTCAGAACCGCTGGGCCGTGGCCGTGAGCGTCTGGTCGGCGGTGTGGCCGGGCGCCGGCAGCTGGGGGCCGGGCGTGCGGCCGGGGACGGGGTAGCGATCGCGGATGGCGGCGACGATGTCGGCACTGGCACTGCCGTCCCCGTACGGGGAGGGGATGTGGGCGAGCCGGCCGGCGATCGCGGTGTCGGCGAGCATCTCGCGTAAGGCACGGGCGAGTTGGTGCCCGGGCTGGGCCAGGCGGGCGAAGCCGGCCCGGATCGCCTCGGGACGTTCGGTGGAGTTGCGGACCACGATCAGGGGGCGCTTGAGGACGGTGCACTCCTCCTGCACGCCGCCGGAGTCGGAGACGAGCAGGCGGCAGTGGCGGGCCAGGGCCAGGAAGGTGGCGTGGTCGAGCGGGGGGATCAGGCGCAGCCGGTTGACCGAGCGGCGCAGCCCGTACCGGTCGATGGCGGCCCGGGTGCGCGGGTGCAGGGGCATCAGGACGGGCGGGTCGACGGCGGCGAGCTGGTCGAGGAGCTGGGCCAGTCGCGCGGGGTCGTCGGTGTTCTCCGGGCGGTGGACGGTGGCGAGCACATAGGCGTCCCGGGTCACCCTGTGGCGGGCGAGGAGCCCCTGGGCGTCGGCGTCCGCGGGGAGGGTCTCCAGCGTCGCCTCGACGACGGTGTTCCCGGTGATGAGGACCCGTTCGGCCGCGATGCCCTCGCGCAGCAGGTGCGCGGCGGCCGTGGGGGTCGGGGCGCAGTGCAGGTCGGCGACGGGGGCGATGATGCGGCGGTTGGCCTCCTCCGGCATGTCGTTGTCGAACGAGCGCAGACCCGCCTCGACATGGACGACGGGGACGCCTGCGCAGTGCGCGGCCAGGGCGCCGGCGGCGGCGGTGTTGGTGTCCCCCTGGACGACGACGGCCGCCGGGGGGCGCTTGGTGAAGTGGTCGCTGAGGGTGGCGACCATGCGGCCGATCTGCTGGCCGCGGGCCTCGCCGCCGACCCCGTTGAGGAGGTGGTGGGGGCGGGGCAGGCCGTACTGCTCGAAGAAGCAGGTGGTGAGGCCGGCGTCCCAGTGCTGGCCGGTCCACACGATCCTCGCCTGCGGCCCCAGATGGCGGGCGACGCCGGCGAGCTTGACGATCTCCGGCCGGGTTCCGAAGACCAGGGCGATCTCGGCGGAAGGCATAGTTCTCCGAATGTGATATGGGCCAAGGGGGGGATTGATGCAGTATTGACACGGCACGGCCCCCGAATGCGGCGATTCCGCCCGGAATTCGGCAACGTCCCCCTGTCGGCCCAATGTTCACTCGGACCGGGCACCGGTCGAACGGTCCGCATTCGCTTCCGGCCGGCGCCGCCCGGAATTCCCCGGTACCGGCGCCGCGGGAATGCCGGCGGGTCGTCGCCGGCGCGTTCGGCGGGATGCGGCGTGCGGGTGGATTCCCCGCCGGGCGGCGCGTGGCGTCACCCTTCCGGTGGCGGCGGGCCAGCACCATCGGGAGTCCCGGCCGGCACCACCGAGCGGCGTCGGCCACCTGGTGGAGATGGAGGAATCCTCGTGTACGGACACATTCACGGCGGGATCCCGCCGGCGGCCGGAGTCGGCGGAGCACTGGCCGCCACCGGAACGCCCGGTCTCGGGCTCGCGGCGGCCGTCGCGGTGGTGATGGTGGTCACCGGCGTCGCGATGATCCGCCGCGGCCGACTGGCCGCGGACGCCCGGGAATCGGACCGCCAGGCGCGCGGCCAAGGGTGAACCGTTCCACGAGTGCGGGCCGCCGTAGAGAATCGTTTCTGCGCGGCGGCCCCGCTTCCTGCCCCTCGTCCCGGGAGTGCCGCTGTGACCACTGAGACCTCTTCGCTGACCGGGTCGTCGGCCTGGACGACGCGCCGACGCAGGCCCGTGGCGGGCCGCACCACGCTGCTGGGCCGGTTCTTCGGACCCGTGCTGCTCGGCACGAGCGGCATGCTCGTCGCCGGCGAGCACTTCTACCGCCACCAGGAGCTGACCTCGGCGGCGTGGCTGGTCGAGCACCTGCTGGGCCTGCGCACGCTGCTGCTGGCCGGGCCGAGCGCCCCCGTCCTCTACGCGGGCACCGAGGCCGGGCTGCACCGCGGGATCGCGCTGACCGCCGGTTGCAGCACCGCCATGCTCACGGCCCCGTTCGCACTGCTGACCGGCCTGCTGCTGCTCTTCAGCACCCGCCGCCCGGTGCGGCTGCTGCTGGCGTTCGCGGTGGCCGCCGCCATGCTGGTGGCCACCAACCTCGGCCGCCTCACCCTGATCGTCGCCATGCAGCACCACCACGGCCAGGCCGGCTTCGACTGGGCGCACGTCCTGCTCGGCTCGGTCCTGATGATGGCCGCCGCGCTCGCCGCGTTCCTGGTCTACCTGCGCATCATCGCCCGCAGGCCCGGCCGTGACGGCGAGGAGCGCGGACAGTGACCCTCCTCGACACCTCGGTCTCACTCTCCTTCGTCCTGGGCGTCAGCTTCCTGGCGTACGTCGCGGTCATCGTGCGCAACTACCTGCGCGCCCGCTCACTGCCGTCCGGCGACCCGACCGCCTTCGAGTGGCACTTCTTCATCCCCTGCCGGGACGAGGAGGCCGTCATCGGCACCACCCTCGACCACCTCGACCGCCACTTCCCGCAGGCCACCGTGTGGGTGGTCGACGACCACTCCACCGACGGCACCGCCGAACTGGTCCGGGCCAGGGCGCGGGCCGGCCGGCCGGTGCACCTGGTCTCCCGGCGGCTGCCCGAGGCGCGGACCGGCAAGGGCGACGCGCTCAACGCCGCCTACCGGGCCATGAACGCCGAGCTGTGGTCCGGGACCGACCCCGACCGGGTGATCGTCTGCGTCCTGGACGCCGACGGCCGCCCCGCCCCGAACACGTTCGAGGTCTGCGCCGGCGACGCCTACTTCGGCGATCCGCTGATCGGCGCCGTCCAGGTCGAGGTCCGGATGTCCAACCGCGACGTCGCCACCCCGCTGCCCGGACGCGGGCGGATCACCAACCGCTGCGCCCGGCTGCTGGCCCGCCTCCAGGACCTGGAGTTCCGCGGACCGATCTCGGCCATGCAGATCACCCGGCGCCGCACCGGCACCGTCAACGTCGGCGGCAACGGCCAGCTCACCCGGCTGGCGGCCCTGGACTCCATCGGGCTCGACAACGGACGGCCGTGGGGCAAGGCCCTGCTGGAGGACTTCGAGCTGGGCCTGCGGCTGATGCTGGCCGGCTGGCGCAACGGCTACACCACCGACGCCTGGGTCGACCAGGAGGCGCTGTGGAACATGCGGCAGCTGCTCACCCAGCGGGTGCGCTGGGCCCAGGGCTCCATGCAGTGCGCCCGCTACATGCGCTCGATCTGGGGCTCCCGCGAGTTCACCACGCTCGGGTTCCTGGAGGTCCTGTACTTCATGGCCCAGCCCTGGCTGCAGCTCGTCGGCCTGGTCGCCTACCTGGTGCCGATCCTCGCGTTCTCCTACAACGCCGCCACCTACCCGGAGTTCACGCTGGCCTTCCTCCAGCACGGCGGCGCACCGCTGCTGCTGATCTACCTGCTGATCGGGGTCGGCGAGTTCGCGCTCTGGGGGCCGCTGTACCGCCGACGGTGCGAGCCGGGCATCAGCCTGCACGCCGCCGTCGGCTACGGCCTCGCGCTCGCCCTCTACGCCGCCGCGACGTACGTCGTGGCGGTCCGCGCGTTCTGGCGCATCCTGCGGCGCAAGGACTCCTGGCACAAGACCGCCCGCACCGCGCTGCCGCCCCACGTCGATCCCATCGACCTCGTCGATCTCGGCGACCTCGGCGATCTCGGCGACCTCGGCGACCTCGGCGAGCCGGTCGGTTCCGGCGGCCGGAGCGCCGCTTTCTGAGGGTGCGTCGGCTCACCGGCGTCCACCGGTACCTGTCGGTGTCCGCCGATGGGCCGCTCGGGGGAAATCCAGGAAACGCCCTCACGAAACGTAAGAAAATAACACATATATGACATCGGGTGCGCACTCTGGTTGTGCCCCTCCGCCAACCCCCCTTCCGCAAGAAAGGCCCCCCTGTGAGAACACGCATGCGCACCCGTTTCCTGGCCGGGTCCGCGCTCGCCGCCGCCCTCCTGACCTCGGTGGCGGGCCCGGCGTACGCCGCGCTCACCTCCCCCGAGGCCTATGCCTACGTCGTCTCCGCCGACGCGTTCGGCAGCCTGGCCTCCGTACCGCCGACCCCCACCTCCACCTATCCGCCCGGCGGCACCACCACCCTGGCCGGCCTCTCCGCCGGCCCCTTCGCCACCAACGACACCCTGACGGCGACCACCGCGGGCGACCCGACCACGGGAACCTCCTCCGCGAGCGCCACCGTCGACAGCCTCGGCATCGACTTCGGCCCGCTCGGCAGCGCGGCCCTGACCGGCATCAACTCCACCTGCACCGCCACCCCCAGCGGCGCCACCGGGTCCGGAACCATCGCCAGCGGCACCGTCACCCTGCCGTTCCCGCTGCCCCCGGTCTCGCTTCAGGCCAACGCCCCCGCGAACACCACGGTCAGCATCCCCGGCATCGGCACGGCCGTCCTCAACGAGCAGACCACCGACGCCGACGGCGTGCTGTCCGTCAACGCCGTGCACTTCACCCTGCTGCCGGCCCTCAACGGCGCGAATCTGATCATCGGTCACGCCGAGTGCGGAGGCGCGTCCCCGGCCGTCCCCATTCCCATGATCAACGCCCAGGTCGCCTCCGCGACCGGTGCCACCGTGCTGGCCGCCGGTCTCGGCATCGTCTACCTGCGCCGCCGCAACAGCGGCAACGCGACCACCCCGGCCGCCGGCTGACCGGTCCCCGAGCGGCCCCCGGCCGGGCCCGGGGGCGGCCCCGACCCGATCCCCACCGGGGGTCGGGCGCCGCCCCCGGGCCGGGCCCTTTCCGGAGGGGAGAAACTGACGGCATTTCTCCACCCGGTCCACTGATCGGAAATCGCAGCGGCTTGGGAGCGAGCGGGTAGGCACTTTCGGCTGCGCTGTTCGCGGATCCCGGCCGGCACCGGATCGAATTCACCGGAGGAGGACGGAGAGGACATCACCGGACTCGCTGGCCGCAGCCGGTCGGTGAATTCGACGATCCGGCCAGGGCCGTCGCCAGGCGCTGGACGCCCTCGGACGGCCCGGCCCCGGCGGTCGGCGCGAGCGTGCTGTCGGTGCACATCGGCCAGTCGGGGCAGCCGAGGCCGGAGCCGGCGACCCGGACGCTGTGCGGCCCGAGCGTGCAGCGTCCCTACGACGGCCTCACGGACCGTTGTCCGAGGCCGTCCTCGGCATCACGACCGGCACCGACCCGGCGGCTCTCCTCCGTCCTGTCCGCCTGTCAGTCCTGCCCGCCTGCCCGCCTGTCCGTCCCGGAGCTCCCGCCCGACCGCTACGGGAGCAGTTCGCCGGCGCGGTCGGCGACCTCCTGGTGCAGGGCGTCGCGCACCGCCCGGACGGCCGGCCGGGTCACCGCCTCCCGCCGTACGGCCAGGGTGATCGGCAGCAGGATGTCGACCTCCTCGGCCAACAGCCTCCGCAGGCCCGCGCGTTCGGCGAGGAAGGCGGGCAGCACCCCGACACCGGCGCCGAGGCGGGTGGCCTCGACCTGGGCGAACACGTTCGTGGAGGAGAACGCGGTGGTGACGCCCGGCAGATGGCGTTCGATGTCGAGGTCGCCGACCTGGAGCATCGACTCGATGTAGAAGACCAGTGGATGCTCCCGCAACTCGCCGACCGTGCCGGGGGCCCCGCGCCGCGCCAGGTACTCCTCCCCCGCGTACAGCCCGAGGGCGTAGTCGGTGAGGTGCTCGGTGACCAGTCGGCTGCGCGGCGGTCTTCCGATCGTCACGGCGAGATCGAAACCGGCCGGGCGCAGCGGCAACTGCCGGGTCGCCGTGATGAGTTCGGCCTGCAAGCGGGGATGGCGCCGACGCACCCGGGTCAGCGCCGGGGTGGCGAAGACGGTGCCGAAGCCGTCCGGCGCGCTGACCCGGACGGTGCCGTGCAGGGAGGGCGCGTCCTGGCCGGAGACCGCGTCGACGGCGCGGGCGAGGGCGTCCTCGATCTCCTGGGCGCTCTCGCAGACGGCCTTCCCCGCGTCGGTGAGGGCCCAGCCCTCCGTGCCGCGTTCGAGAAGCCGTACGCCGAGGCCCTTCTCCAGTGCGGCGATGCGGCGGGAGACGGTGGTGTGGTCCACGCCGAGCGCGTCGGCGGCGCTCACCAGCCGCCCCGTGCGGGCGACCGCGAGCAGGTGGCGGAGGTCGTCCGCGCGGAGCCGGTCGCCGAGCGGGCGGGAACTGGGGGGCACCGGAACAGCGTATCTGCATTCGCGCACACCCCGTCTGCACGATTGGCGCTTGAACGCACACCCGCGCCGGCGCCAGAGTCGAAGCCCCATTCCCACCACCGAGGGGTTCCCCATGGTTGCCGGCCTCTCCCTGCCGCGGATCATGCGCATCGGCCGCGGCGCCGCCGCCGAACTGGGCGACGTCCTCCAGGAGCTGGGGCTGAGCCGCCCCCTCGTCGTCACCGACGCTTTCCTCGTCGCGAGCGGTGCGGCGGAGCGCCTGACGGCGACGCTGACCGGCGCCGGGCTGCACCCGCGGGTGTTCGCCGACACCGTGCCGGACCCGACCACCGACTCCCTCGTCCCGGGCATCGCGGCGCTGCACGAGCACGCGGCGGACTCGGTGATCGGGTTCGGCGGCGGCAGCCCGATGGACAGCGCCAAGGCCCTCGCCCTGCTGGGCGTGCAGGGCGGCCGGATGAGCGACTACAAGGCGCCGCGCGTCAACCACGGGCCCGCGCTGCCGGTGATCGCCGTCCCGACCACGGCCGGCAGCGGCTCGGAGGCGACCCGGTTCACCGTCATCACCGACAGCGCGACGGACGAGAAGATGCTCTGTCCCGGCCCGGCGTTCCTGCCGATCGCCGCCGTGGTCGACGTGGAGCTGACCATGTCGATGCCGCCCCGGCTGACCGCCGACACCGGCATCGACGCGCTCACCCACGCCGTCGAGGCCTACGTCAGCCGCCGGGCGAACCCCTTCTCCGACGGCCTCGCCCTCACCGCGATCGCCACCATCGGCCGCCACCTGCGCCGCGCCTACGCCAACGGCGCGGACGCCGAGGCGCGCGAGGCCATGATGCTCGCCGCGACCCAGGCCGGCATCGCCTTCTCCAACTCCAGCGTCGCCCTGGTGCACGGCATGAGCCGCCCGATCGGCGCCCACTTCCACGTCGCCCACGGCCTGTCGAACGCGATGCTGTTCCCCGCCGTGACCGCCTTCTCCGTCCACGCGGCCCCCGCCCGCTACGCCGACTGCGCCCGCGCCCTGGGCGCCGCGACCGCCGCCGACCCGGACGCCACCGCCGCCGACAAGCTCGTCGACGCCCTGCGCACCCTCTGCCACGACCTCCACGTCCCCACCCCCCGCGGCTACGGCATCCCCCAGGACACCTGGACCCGCCTCACCCCCCTCATGGCCACCCAGGCCCTCGCCTCCGGCTCCCCCGCCAACAACCCCGCCGTCCCCACCGCCGCCCAGATCGAGGACCTCTACGCCGGGATCTACGCCTGAGCCCGGTCAGTCGGTGGGCGTGGCCTCCTGGTTTGAGGCTGCCACGTTGAGGGTCTCCTCCACGACGATGGCGAGGATGCGCTGCCGCTCCCCGGGCGGGAGGGAGGCCAGGGTGGGGTCGGTCGACTCCAGTTGGACGCGGACGGTACGGGTGACCACCTCGGGACTCGGGTCGGGGGTCTGCTTCCGGAGGTCCTTGTAGACGCCCCAGGCCAGGGTGGCGGCGGCGACAACGAGGGATCCGAGCGCGATGGGGTCGAGGTAGCGGCCGGGACGGGTGGTTGCCCCGCGGGCGTGCAGGGCGGCCTCGACGTCGATCGGGAGGGAGGGCGTGCGGGGCGTGGTGAGGCGCTGCGCGGCGGCGCGGGCACCGGCCTCGATCGGGTCGGTCATGGGTGATCGCTCTCCTGTGGTGTCGGTGGGCGCAAGGGTGGGTCGGGTCGGGGTGGGTCGGGTCGGGGGGTCAGCTTCGGAGGTGGGCGCGCACGGCTGCGGGCAGCCGCCGGCCGGTGACCGACCGCCAGGCCCTCTCCAGCGCCGGCACGCCGTGGTCGCGGGTCAACAGCTTCAGGCTGTGGGCGGCCTGCCAGGCCAAGGGGTGCGGGAACTCCTCGAAGCAGGTCACGGCGCGGACCAGCCACTCCAGGGCCTCCCCCGGCTTCCCCTGCTCCTCCGCGAGCTGGCCGTACATCGTGCAGGTGCGCGCCGTCCCCGGGACGTCGCCGAGTTGCTCGCAGAGGGCCAGCTCACGGCGGTACCAGTCCTCGGCCTCGGTCAGCCGGCCACCGGTCTGCGCCGTCAGGCCGAGCTGGTGGTAGGTCACCGTCAGACCCGCGTGGTCGCCGATCTCCTCCCGGACCTCCCTGGAGCGCGTGTACCACTCCACGGCCTCCTCCAGCTCTCCCCGCTGGGTGGCGACGATCCCGAGCTGGTGGTGGCTGTCCGCCGTTCCGTGCGGGTCGCCCAACGCCTCACGGATCTCCAGGGCCTTGAGATGCCAGGCCTTGGCCTCCTCAAGGCGGTTCCTCATCGAGGCGATGACACCGAGTTGGTGGTGGACTCCGGCCGTGTTGGGCGGATGACCGAGCGACTCGGAGAGCAGCAGGGCCTGCCTGCACCACTCCTCGGCCTCCTCCAGCCATCCGAGGTCGGTGTCCATGGTGGCGTACTGGTGGCAGACGGACAGCAGTAGGGGCCAGTGCCCGAGTTCCTCGGCACGGCTCCTCGTCCGCCCGTACCATCCCCGGGCGTCCTCGAATCGCCCCTGCTGCTGGGCCACGGTGCCGAGGCTCAGGCAGCATTGGGCCTCCGCAAGCCGGTCGCCCCGCCCCTCGAATCCCGAAAGCGCCTTCAGGAACCACTCCTCGGCCTCCGTCATCCGGCCTCGCGCACTGGCGATCAAACCGAGTTGGTGGAGGCAGGAAGCGACCTGCGCGGCGTACCCGAGCCGACTGGAGGCTTCGAGGCAGCGGCGGTACCACCGCTCGGAGTCCGTCCACCGCGCCCGGGCCATCGCGAGGCTGCCCAGGTTCTGGTAGCACTGGGCGAGGGCGTGGAGCCGACCCGGGCCGGGCGGCAGTGCCTCGGCGGCGCGGTGGAACGTCCGGACGATCCGTTCGGCGTCGTCCGTCCGGCCCGTCTGTCGCAGGCGGCTCGCCTCCGTCGACACCAGGAAGGCCCACAGCACACCGGCCGGGCTGTCCAGCGGCGGCGGGCTGCCGTCGGCCCGTTCCAGGACGAGTCGCGCGTGGTCCACCCACCCACTCGCTTCCTCATAGAGGCCGCGCGCGTCCCAGTAGTCGTCCAACGGCCGGACGATCGCCAGCGCCTGCCCCCACAGGCCCCGTTCCAGGGCCTGGCCGAACAGGGTCGCCACTGTCCGTCGCTGGGCGCCCACGACGGCCATGGCGAGTGCCGCGTTCGTCCCCTCCGACTTCGCCCGGACGTACTCGCAGTAGCCGGCCTGCGTGTTGATCAGCGTCCGCAGCGCCGTCTCGTGCTGGGCGGCGTAGTCCGGCTCCTCCGCCCGCCATTGGGCGGAGAGGTGGGGCGGCAGCGCCGGGTGGATCAGGAACACGGCCCCGCTCGACGTCTCGGTGAGCAGCCCGATGCCCGCCGCCCGCCGCAGCAGGCGGCGCCAGTCCTCGTAGGAGCGGTCCTGGAAGCGGGCGGGAAGAGCGGGGTCCGCCGAGAAGATGTCGAGCACCTTGAGGTCGACCGAGCCGTGGAACAGGGCGACCGCCGACAGCGCCCGTCGGTCGGCGTCCGGCAGGTGGGCCAGCGAGTAGGCGATGCTGGCCGCGAGCGACGCCGCACGCGCCCCGCCCGCATCGCCGAGCAGCCTGGCCTCGCCCTCGACGAGCGCGGCCAGCACCTGGCCGGGGTCCCGCTCGTCGAGGTGCGGAAGGACCAGGCGCATGCTCAGCGGGTGGCCGCCCAGCCAGTTCATCAGTTCGCCGAACGCGCGCTGCTCCCGCCGTCGCCGCGCACCGGGGTAGGCGGCCAGGATTCGCTCGGCGTACTCGGAGGCCTCCCCGGGATCCAGGCCCGTGACGCCGATGCGGAGCGGCTGCGGGCCCAGCCAGTCCTCCGGGGTGCGGCTGGTGAGGACCACGGCGCTCGGCCCACCGCGCGCCACCCGTTCGAGGAACGCCCGCAGTTCGGCCAGCTCCGCCTCCGCCAGGACCGGAGTCGCTCCGCCGGGGTACGGCATCGAGTACACCGACTCGACGTTGTCCCAGATCAGCAGTGCTCGCCGGGTGGCCAGTTCGCGTTCGACGGCCTCCCGCCGCTCCTCGGGACCGAGGGGGTCGAACCGCTCGGCACCCAGCAGTTGCCGGCCGACGCGGTCGATCACGTTGGCCAGTCGGAAGGAGGACGCCCCGGGTTCGAACGAGTGCCAGACCACGGACCGCGCACCGTCCGCGCCACCGGTCTCGCCGTACCAGCGGCCGAAGGCCTTCGCCAGTTCGGTCTTGCCCGCACCTCCAGGGCCGTGCAGGACCACCACCCCCCGCAGACGGGCGCCCACGTCCAATCGGAACAGCAGGCCGTCCCGGCCGACGAACTCCCCGACGGACGCCAGGTCGTCCCGCGCCGCCGCGTCGGGACCGCCCCTGCCGTCGGGCCCGGAAGGACCCTGGCCGGGGTTCGCCGGGCGCGGGGCCGGATCCGCTCCTCCGGTGCCCCTCAGTCCGGGCAGGGCCACCTCGCTCCTGGTGTACAGCACCGGCACGACCCAGTCGGCCAGCGGCAGCGGTCCCTTCGGCGAAGGCCGGCCGTTGTGCACGGCCAGCCGCCGGCGCCCGGCCGCCACCGCCTCCGCCACCCGGTCACCGGCGAACAGTCGATCGTAGAAGGCCGTCATGAACTCGGCGGCCGCCACCGCGTAGACGCTGTACGCCATCGCGATCACGGCCGCGGCGCCCTCCTGGAGCAACCGGGTCGCCACTGCCGCCTCGACCTGCGAGGCCATCGCGGCCGACTGGCAGGCGTTCAGGACCACCAGGGGAACCCTGGCATCGGCCAGCACCCGGGCGACCCGCTCGGCCGACACCAGGTCCGGGCCGCCGCCCTCCTGCTCGAACACCAGCATGCCCCGGGGGCCCGGTCCGTCGAAGCGCAGCGGATCGAGCCTGACAACGGGCTGCTCGTCGGGGGCCTCCTCGCCGAACACCCCGTGCCCGTCGAAGTGCACGATCTGGAACGGCCTGCCCTCCGCCCGCGCCTCGGCCAGCACCTCGCCGAGCCGCGCCAGGGTCGGCGGGCGCAGCACGACGAGGTCCACCTCGCCCCGGACCGCCTCCAGCCGCCGCAACAGCGGGCGGGCGATCATCCGGAAGCCGACGTCCTCCGTGCCGTCCGGCCGGGCGATCACCATCAGGACCCGGAGCCGTGAGCCGCCGGCCTCGAAGACCTTCCCGAGCGCCGTAGTCGACAGACGACGGCTGACGGCGACGCCCTCCAGGACCAGTGGCGACGGGCGGGCCGGGTCGGCCATCAACTCCCAGGGCAGCCCGAGCAGCTCGGCGGATTCCGAGCGCAGCACGATCTCCAGCCGGTCGCCCCGGGCCCGCGCCCTCAGGTAGGCGTCCCGGCCCGGCCCCGCCCCGAACAGCGTCGCGAACACCGCCGCGCCCCAGGCAGGAAGACGGCGCTCCACCGCCCGGCCCCGGTCGCCGTACACTCCGAACGGCGCCTGCAGGTAGTCCTCCAGGTACCAGCGCAGCTCGTCCAGGTCCTCGCGGTCGAGGGGCCAGCGCAGCTCCGTCCCGTCCGTCGCTGGTCCCGGGAAGGCCTCCCCCGGCGGCCACTCCGTCACGGACATCCGCCCGTCCGCGCCCAGGTCAACCAACAACTGCTCGACCACAACCGCCCCCCAGCGATCCCGGACGGCGCCGGCTGTCCGTCCGCGGTGGACGACAGGCTAGCCGTACCGGGGGCGCGCGGGAGCGGCCTTGACCAAGTCCGGGGACAACGATCCGCCCATGGTGACGGGTGCCGACTCCCGACTGGTCCCGCGTGTGCGTCAGACGGCCGCGACGGCCTCCAGGAGGATCCCGGCGCGGGTGGTGAGGGCGTCGGCGCCGCAGTGGGCGGCCAGTTCCAGGCCGCGGGCCAGGGTGGTCCGGGCGGCCGGGGTGGGGCCCAGGGACTCGCCCAGGTCGACCAGCGCGAGGGCGAGTTCGTAGCGGGCGGGTGAGCGTTCCAGGTGGCGGACGGCCTGGGTGAGCAGGTCGGCCGCGCGCGGTCCCTCGTGCACTGCCGCGCAGAGCCGCAGGGTGCTGCCGATGGCCGAGTCCGTGCCGGTCGCCCGGGCCCGGCGGACGGCCTCCTCGGCGAGGTCGCGGGCGCGGTCCGGCTGGTCGGGGGCGATCGCGCGCGCCAGGTGGCCGAGCCACGGCGCCCACACGGTGTTGCGCCAGCCGCGCGCGTCCAGGGCCTCGCCGGCGGCGGTCAAGGTGGCGGTCGCGCCGGCCGTGTCGCCCCGGGCGAGCAGGAGCCGGCCGTACAGGGTGGGGGCGTCGGGCAGCACCATCACCGTCGGGTACGGCGGGCCGAAGGCGTGCTCGCGCGCCAGTTCCAGGGCCTCCGGCACCCGGCCGCGCGCGGCCAGGGTCTCGGCCAGCGCGCCGACCGCGTCCCAGTGCAACGGGACGCCCGGGCCGATCCGTTCGGCGATCCGCAGGGCCCGGCGCAGGTAGTCCTCCGCGTCCGCCAGGGCGCCGCAGCGGAACCGCAGCATGCCGGTCAGCAGGTAGGCGAAGCCGAGGTGGCCGCCGCTCCACCCGGCGACCTCGTAGGCGCGGACCGCCTCGGTGAACAGTTCCTCCGCCCGGTCGACGCGGTCGGCGTAGAGGTAGCTGATGCCGAGGATCCCGGGCAGTTCGAAGCCCCAGACGGTGTTGGTCCAGCCGAGGCTGGGGGGCAGCCGGCCGCCGGGCAACGCGGAGTCGGCCAGCGCGATCGCCTCCTCGCGGTCCGCGCCGCGCAGCGTGAGGTCCCAGCAGCGCAGCACGGCCACCGCGTGGGCCAGGCCGGTGTGTTCGAAGACGGCCTCCTCCGGCGACGTCCCGCCGCCCGCCACGAGGTCGCTGAACGCCAGGCCGACGGTCGCGAGCATCCGGTCGAACTCCGCCAGCCGGCGCGAGCGGCCCGGGCCGTCCGGGTCCTCCGACTGGAACGCGGCGAACATGAAGTGGGCGACCTCCAGGCGCAGGCGGCCCGGGCCGGGCGGGGTGCGGGCGGCCTCGTCGGCGCAGACCGCGGCGGCGTCGCCGAGCCGGTTGCTGTGGGCGAGGGCCTGGGCGAGCCGGAAGATCGCGTCGATCCGCCGCTCCGGGCCCAGCCCGTACGGGTCGGCGAGCGCCAGGCGGAGCTGGTTGACCGTGGTCGCCGGGTCGGTGAGCAGGGCCGAGCAGCCGAGTTCGTAGAGCACCTCGGCCCGGTCCCGGGCGGCGGGCGGTTCGCTGATGGCGCGGCGCAGGCAGCGCTGGGCCGCCTCGGGCGCGCCGATGGCCAGGTGCTCGCGGGCCGCCTGGCGCAGCTTGGCCACGATGGCGGGGTCCCCCTCGGGCAGGGTCTCCAGCAGGTGGCGGGAGGCCGTCAGCAGCCCGAGGCCGGCGTTCTCGGTCTCGACGGCGGCGACCCCGTGCATCCCGGTGCGGGTGGCGGAGGGCATCGACCGGTAGACGGAGGTGGCGATCAGCGGGTGGACGAACTCCAGCCGTCCGCCCGGGGTGGCGACCAGCACGCCGTGCCGGCACAGCTCGCGGACGGACTCGGCTGCGGTCTCCGGGCCCTGGGCGCAGATGACGGCGGCGAGGTCGGGGCGGATGTCGGTGCCCAGCATGGAGGCGGCCCAGGCGAACCGCACCGCGGTCGGGCCGATCCGGTCCAGCCAGTGCCGCAGCGTCATCCCCCGCGTTCCGGCGGCGAGTTCGCGCAGTTGGGCGGCGCTCTCCTCGATCGGGTCGAGCCGCTGGCCGGCCACCTCGCGCAGCAGCGCGGTGGTCTCGTACGGGTTGCCGGCGGTGACCGCCCAGACGTGGCGGCAGAAGGCGTCCTCCGCTCCCGTGCCCAGCGCGGCGCGGACCAGCCGCGCGACCGACGCCGGTCGCAGCGGGCGCAGTTCGTGCCGCCGGTCGGCCCGGCCGACGAGGCCGCGCTGGAGCGCCAGCGCGTCGTCGGGGAACTCGTCGCGGCACGCGAGCACCAGCAGGACGGGCAACTCCCGCGCGCCCACCGCGAAACTGGCCAGCCAGGCGAGCGACTCCGGGTCGGCCCAGTGCAGGTCGTCGACGATCACGGCCACCGGCGGCCGCCGCTGGACGAGGCCGGTGAGCACGAAGTCCAGTCCGTCCCGCACGCCTTGCGGGTCGAGCTGCCCTCCCGGCGGCTGCAGTCCCACCGCCGGACCGACGATGTCCTCCCAGGGCCCGAACACCCGCGCCCGCTCCGCGCCGGCCAACGCCGTCAGCACCGGCCGCACCAGCTGGCGCACCACCCGGAACGGCTCGTGGCGCTGCCGCTCCCCGCCCCGGGCGAACAGCACGGTGCACCCCGCGCGCTTCGCCTCCCGCCGCACCTCGGTCAGCACCGCGGTCTTGCCCAGCCCGGCCGCGCCGGTGTACACCAGCAGTTCGCCGTGCCCCGTCCCGCCGGGCCCGGTCAGTGCCCGGACCGCCTGCCTGGCCGACCGGATCTCGGCTTCCCGCTCGTGCAGCGGACCGCCGTCCCCACCGGCCACGCCGTCCCCGTCCCCGTCCCGGGCCACGGCCACCTCCAATTCGCCTTCCCAAGACCGTCGTTAACACCGCCGAGGCTACTGCCGAACGGCCGGATCCGGTGCGGGCTTGACAACCCGCCAGCCGCCGTACGCCGAACTCGCCCGGGATAACCCCCGCACGCCACGCTTGACAAGTCGCACCCGAACAGTTCGCCCGTATCGGCGACTTGTGCTCTAAACGCGGATCAATGCGGGCAACTCCCCTGCAAGTCCCGCACGGGACGGCAACGAAAGGCGGAGACCATGAGCATGATCCAGACGGGCACGCTCCAGCTCGACTCCACCAGCCGCTCGGCGCTCAGCGGCGGGGGCACCTCCACCTTCACCCAGGTCACCTTCCCCACCCCCTTCCCGACCGGCTCGGAGGTGCTCGTGGTGCCCTTCGTCCAGACCTTCAACGGCCCCGACACCCCCGGCCTCCGCATCGCCGACGTCACCACCACCGGCTTCAAGATCCGCATGAACGAGCTCGTCGGCCGCGGCTCCGCCCTCTCCGACGGCCCCCACACCCTCGAAACCGTCGCCTGGATCGCCAGCACCGTGTAGCCCGCCCCCGCCCACACCCACCCGCCGGTCGCGGAACCCTAGCGATCCGGGGTCCGGACGCCCGGCGGTGGGAGCGGGGTGAGGAGATCGAGTGCGTCCAGGAGTTCCCGGCCTATGGCGGTGAACTGGGACAGCGGACCCCGGGCGGTCGGCCGGCGGCCGCCGAACTCCGCATCGCTCGCCAGCGTGGCGGGCGAGACAGCGGGCGAGAGCCGGAAGTGCCGCCAAGCGGCCGACCGCCCCCGATACGTCACCTCGAAGAGGTCCGGCTTGCGCCAGGCCACGAAGGACCAACGGCCGTCGTCATGGCAGGCCCAGGCGCCGACCGGGCCGTCCAGGCCGGTGCGGCCGAGGGCGCCCAGGGCAGCCCTGCTGGGACTGGACCAGCTGCCTTGAACGGAGATCAAGTTCACGGCGTGCCGCCGTGCGACGGTGCCCGTCCGGGTGCCGAGCTCCCGGACAGCCGCGGCCACCGGGTCCTCCACGAGCTGGTTGGCGAGTTCCAGTACGCGGTACGGCTCCACCATGGCACCGAACCGTCCGGCCAGCTCCGGTGCGGTATAAGCCGCGATCCGCTCCTCCGTCGCGGCCAGGAGCAAGTTCGCCAGGGCCTCGGCCAGCCGCTTGTACCGGTGGCGCTCAGCCGCGTCGACGGCCTCGAACTCCAGCACGGCCAGCACCAGCGCCGCCAGCGAAGCGGCCGACTCGGCATCCTCCGAGGAGAGTCGGTACGGGTCGAGGCGCTCCAGCGGGGAGGTCGCGTCGGCCAGCAGGGTGTACCAGGACCGATCGCCTCCCGGCCACGCGCCCCCGGCGAGGAATTCGAGCAGCACCCGGACCAGCAGCAGCCGCGGGACGATCGGCAGATCCGGCCGCGCCCGCCGGAGCCGCGCGGCCAGCGCTCGACGGCGGGCCCGGAGTGCTTCCTCGCCGTCCTCGGACGGCCCGTCCGCCGGCTGCTCCTCGTTCTCGGCGGTGTCGGAGTCCAGGCCGGCCTCCTCCTCGGGCGTGAACACCTCGAACCAGGCGCGTTCGCCCTGGTCGTTCGCCGGTCCGTCCGCCGGTCGGTCCGGCTCGGGCGGCCCGTCGAGGGGCTCGGTGGTGGGCTGTCGCCCGAGGGCGAAGAGGGTCAGCGGGAGCCCGAGCTTCGGCTCGCCCGTCCCGGAGACGGAGGAGGCCGACGGCTCCGCACGGGTCGGGGATCCGCCGGAGGAGGGTTCGGGCTGGGTGTCGAGCAGGCTGCGGAGGAGTTCCTCCAGGAGCGCATGGTGACGGAAGAGGTCCACGGCCTGGAGCGGCGCGGCTTCCCTCCGCTCTGCCGCCGGCCGACGGACGGCTTGCGCGGGATCCGTCACGGGAACGAGATCCGGGCTGCCGAGGATGCCCACCCGGCTGCCCGGGTCGGCGTCCACCGGGAAGCGGTACTCCGTGGCCCCGGCCGGCACGGCGCCGAGGCCGGCCCACTCCTCGGGCGGCCGGCTGTAGGGGGAGAGCCGCAGCTCGATGTCCCGCTCGGCGGCCCGGGCCAGCCAGACGCGCAGGCCGCCCTGGTCACGGGCGGCGCCGAGGAGTCGGGGAGGGCTGCCGAGCGGCGCTGCCGAGGCAGCCCGCCGCGGCGGGGCCAGATTCTCGACGGACTCCGGAGCGACCGGCTCCCCCGGCGGTGCGAGCGAGTGCTCGACCGGTGCGATCACGCCGATCTCGCAGTTGCCGCCGTTCGGTACCGTGCGCAGCAGCGCGGCGGCGGAGAGGTTCGGGCTGCCCGTGAGCGCCCAGCGCTGCCCGTCGACCACCCACTCGATCAGCTTCCCGTGCCGGTACCGGTCGTCGTACTGGCTCCGGCGGGACTCGCGCCGCAGTTCGCCGCCGTGCTCCCGCAGGAGCGCGGCCACGGCCGGGCCGTCCAGCTCGGTGCCGTACTCCTGGTAGCAGACGGTCAGCCGGCGCGGCCTCAGCCGGGCGACGAGCCGGGTCAGCGCCCGGGCCCCCGGGTCGTGGAAAGGGGCGGAGACGGTCAGTTCCGCAACCGGCCCCTCAGGCAGCTGATCGATGATCGGCTGGTGCAGCGAGGAGACGAAGCGGCTCTGCGGCTCGACCTCCGGCGCGGCCGCGACACGGTGGTCCAGCAGGTCGGCGGTGCGGCTCAGAGCGTTGGCGATCGGTGGCATCATGGCGACCCGGCTGCGCGGGAGTCCGCGCAGCCAGGCGGCCAGGTCCGCGAAGAGCGCGGGGGTGCCGCGGACAGTCGAGCGGAGTACTGTCCACAGCTCGTGGTTGGTGCACCAGCCGGCCACGCTCGCGTTGCCCGAGCCGATGGCGACGGTGGCCCGCTCGGGCCCGGCCATCACGAAGAGCTTCGGGTGGAAGGCGGCGGGGGCAGCGGCGGGCCCGACGAGGTAGTCGCGGCCGGGCAGGCGGGCCGAGCGCGGATCGAGCACTAGGTGGTCGGCGTCCCCGAGGACCGTCAGACGGGCTCCGGCGGCCCGGGCCGGGCCGAGCGCGTACTTCTCCAGCAGGTGCAGGTCGACGGTGTAGCTGAGCAGCAGCAACTCGACGGCCTGGCAGTCGCGGTGGCTCTCCTCCTCGTGAATGAGCTCCAGCGGCGAAGCGATGGACGACGTGTCGTCAGGCATAGAGTTCCCGCCCGAGGTCGGTGACGCGCCAGCTCTGCGCATCGACGGTCAGAACGCCGCACCCTGCCAGCACGTAGGCCAGGCGGTTGAGACGGAGGATCACCCTTGAAGTCCCCTCGGGGCCCCGGGTGAAGAGGAAGGTGTCGCGCTGCTGGAGCTTGGTGGGCAGCTGGAGCCTCCCGTCGGACGTGGAGCGGGACTTGGCCAGCGCGACCCGGGCGGAGCGGCGCAGCAGGATGACCGCGAGCTCGCGGGCGCACTCAGCGAGAGAGAGGTCGCGCCGATCCGCCAGATAGGCGGCGAACCAGCGCGGATGGAGCTCCTGCTCGTACTCACCCGGCGGGCCGTTGAACGCCAGTGCGGTGTCCCCGGTGAGCTCCTCGGCCCAACGGGCCCCCTGGGCGAGCACCGCGAGCTCCTCCTCCGGCCGGATCTCGCGCCCGGCGATTCCGAAGCCGGCGCCGGCCGCCGGAGCGGGCAACGCGTCCCAGAACTCGCCGACCGTGCCCGGCGGCATGGCCCGCGCGAACCGGTCGGCCCACTCCGCCTGGTGCACGCCGGCCGAGGCCTGCCCGACCAGCCAGGACCAGAGCCTGCGCCAGGCCGTCACCGAGTAGTTCCGCAGCGCCAGGCCGCGCCAGTCGGCCGCGCAGACGTACCCGGCCAGCGCTCCCCCGTCGGCCATCCGGGGGTCGAGGGCCAGGAACTCGCCCACGGCCTCCTCGACGGGACGGTCCGACGGGTGACCGTCCAGGACCCGGGTGAGCAGCCGGACCGTCTCCCGGCGCTGGGACCCGGACTCGTCCGAGCCGTCCTCGGGCGCCAGGCACAGCAGCTCCGCCAGCCACCGTCCGTCCGGTTGCGCGCCGCCCTGGCAGACGCAGAGCTGCTCCACGTGGGGCTCGACGTCGGCCATCCGCAGCTCCGCCCCGCGGGCCAGCTCCAGCACCGGCCCGAGGCCCGCCCGGACGGCGCGCCGGTCCAGCCGTGGCCCGGGCCCGGGCCGACCCGCGGAGCCACGGACGCTCACCAGGATGCCGAGTTCGCGCTCGGACGTCTGGTAGGGCGGCAGGAAGCCCCAATTGCTACGGGTGTAGCCGCCGTTGGCGGGCCTGATGGCTGCTGCGAACTCCACGGTCGGGGCGGTGAAGAGCCCGCGCAGCCGGGCCTCGCCGTGGGCCTGCGGGAAGCCGTACAGGCCGTGGTCCTCCCGGTGCAGATGGGAGGCGGCAGCGAGGACCACCTCGCAGCGGCGCAGCAGTTCCTGGGTCCCGGCATTGCCGAGTCCCTGCGCTTCGGCCTCGGCGGCGACGAGGCCGTGCAGCGCGTAGTAGCGGGCGTGCGGGGTCACCGTGGTCACCCCGGGAACCAGACGGGCGACCTGCCGCAGTACGTACCGCTCCACCGACAAGGGGTACTTCCCGTCGATGAGCCGCAACCCGCTCTCCGACCAGGCCGCGCCGGCCCTGTGTGCCCGCTCCTGCACCGCCACCCCTCCCTGGCACGGCAGCGCTCGCCACCCCTCGCCGCGGTGATCCTATGTCCGCTTCGTGAGGTGATCTGCCAGGTCGTCGAGGAGAAGGTCGGCGACGACCTCCTCGACCACGGCGGTCCGCAGCCCGGCCATCGCTCCGGCGAGTGCCGTGTCCCACGGCGCGGGCGTGAGACGCCCCGGATCGGGGCCCGAGGGGACCCTTGTCGCCGCGGCCCGGTAGTCGTCGGCTCCCATGCGCCAGGGAACGGCCCCGGTCTTGGCGAGGACGTGGGCCGCTATGCGGATGCCCTCGCCGTCGAAGTCACCGTGGTAGCGCAGGGATGCGCCGTCGGCGGCGAGTCGGCGCAGCAGGTTGATCACGGCGGTGTTGGGCCACCCGGACGTGCAGACGAGCGGCGGGCAGCGGTGGCCGAAGCGCCGCAGGGCCAGGGCGAGCACGCTGGGGTTCTCGGTGATGTGCACCGGTCCTGCGGGTCCGGTGAAGCCACCGGGCGCGCGGAGTTGGGCGAGGGTGAGGCTGACGGGGTGGCCGGCGTCGGCGCAGATCCGGGAGATCCCGGCGACCGGGCCTTCGCCCGCGGGGCGCAGGCCGACGGCGAGCACGCCGGCGGACAACTCGTCGTCGGCCACGCCGGCCCGGCTCCAGAGCCCGCGTCGGCCCTCGGCGCTGTCCGGCATGCCGGTGCCGTACAGAACCGCCAGCGCACGCAGGACCAGGGAGGACACTCTGGTCCCGTCGTCGAGGGCGTGGGAGTCGCCGTCGAGGAGGCGGGCCGCGAGGACCGGCAGTGGCTCGCCACCGGCCGGGAGCGCCGCGAGGACGGTCAGTGCGGAGGCCAGCAGGCCCCGGGTCCGCTCGGGCGAGCCGTCCACGAGGCCGTTGGTCCGCAGGTGGCCGACCCACTCCAGCAGTACCGGCTGCGCGGTGACCACGCCGTGGCCGGCCAGCCACTCCCACAGGGCGTCGCGCTGGCCGGCCTTGCGTTCACGCTCGGCTGCCCGGTCGTGGACGGGTCCGAGGATCGCGGCCACGACGTCCCGGACGGGTCGGCCGCAGGCGTCCAGCACGGCGCCGTCGAGCGCGGCGAACGGGATCGTCGGTTCGGCGCCGGGAAGCCGGTCGAGCCCGAGGAGGTCGGCCAGTGCTTCCCGGCCGGGGTCGTCCAGCGGCCCGGACCGCACCCGGCTGACCGGGCGGCCGGTCGAGAGGCGGTCGTGGACGGCCGCCCAGAGGGGCCGCAGTTCGGGGAGGTCGAGGGGGTGGCGGTCCGTCATGTCGGTTCCTCCGTCTCCGCCTCGTCGGCCAGCAGGTCGGTGCCCGTCCAGGTGAAGCGGGCGCTGGTCACGGCGTCGTCGCCGTCGCCACCGGCGATCAACTGGTGGACGGCGATGCCGGAGAGCTCCCGGTAGGTGCACCACTCGTGGTCCGAGGTGAGCACCAGGTCGAGGTCGAGTGCCGCGAGGAGGGCGAAGACCTGACCGCGGTTGACGGTGTCGACGCCGACGAAGACCTCGTCCAGCAGGATCAGCCGCGGGGCGTCCGGCACCGCCTCGTAGTGGGCGGCGACGGCGGCGAAGAGCGGAAGATGGAGCGCGATGGCCTTCTCGCCCCCCGACAGGGCGCCGTGGAGCTTCTTGGTGAGCAATTGCCACCCTGCGCCGTTGGCACGGTCCAGCTTGACGACGAACTGGTGCCAGGCGGTGTAGTCGAGGACCTCGGCGAGCTGTTCCTCCCACGTGGCGGCGGTGTTCCGGGCCTTGGCCTCCTCGATGCGGCCCCGGAAGAAGGCGTGCAGGGCCTCGCGGTCGGCTTCGGTGATCCGGGCCGGGTCCTTGAGGAGCAGTTCACGGGCCGTCCGGGTGCCGGCGGGCAGGTCGGGGTGGACCTGCCACACCAGGCGGACGGCCACCCGCGAGGCGGTGCGGACCCGTTCGAGGTGGCCGTTCATCCGCTCGACTAGTTCGCCGGCCTGGCGGATGCGGGAGGCCAGGTGGCGGCGGGTATCGCCGGTGAGGGTCCGGTCGAACAGGCCGCGTTCGGCAGCGGTGATGTCGTCCTGGCTCCGGTCGCGGTCGGCGGTCAGGATGGTGAGGAGGCCCGCCGCACCGACCCGGATGCCCTCGATGGTGGCAGTGAGGACGTGGATGTCGTCCTCCGCTTCGAGTTCGAGGTCGGCTCGGCTGCTGAGGCTCTGTCGGGCTCGGTGGACGGCTTCGGCGAGACGGTTGAGCGCATCGCCGAGGTTCCTGGTGCCGTGCGGCAGGCCCGGCCATCCGGCGGCGGTCGTGCGCGCCGCTTCGAGGGTGGCGCGGGTGCCGTCCTCGGAGGTGAGGACCAGGTCGATGCCCGCGTCCTCGGGGAATCCGAGGACGCAGAGCCGTCGGAAGCCGCGTGCGGCCTCGTCGCGGGCCGCCACGGCGTCATCGCGCCGGGTCGCGTCCTGGGCCATGGTGGCACGCAGCGAGCCGATCCGGCCCTCAAGGGCGAGGAGCGCCCTGGTACCGGCCTCGGAATCGCGGCGGGTCCGGTCGAGCGACTTCCGGAAGTCGCCGATCCGGGAGGCCACTTGGCGGTAGTCCTCGCCGACGGTGGCCTCGACGGCCTGGAGCGCGGACCGGATCCCGCGGGCGGCCGCTTCGGCGGCCTCGGATTCGTCCACGCTCTCGGCGGCCGCGTCCCGGGAAGCCTCCGCGTGACTGCGGGCGGTGTCCCAGGCGTGCTGGGCAGCGACCCCGGCGAGGTGGGAGTCGAACCACACGTCGGCCTTGTCACGCAGCGCCTCGACGGCCTCGGCGGTCGTGTCCAGCGCGGATCGTTCGGCCGGCAGCGCGTGCTCGGCCGATGCGACGGCGAGTGCGCGCAGCGCGGCCGCAACCGTGTCCTCCTGCTCCGCGAGCTGTCGGACCGCCTCGCGGACGGCGTCCCCACGAGCGCCCGCCTCGGACTCGGACCGCTCCCAGCTCTGCCTGGCCCGCTCCACCGCCTGGTGGCCCGGCCGGGAGCGCAGGTCGGCACTCAGGCGCGTCCGGCGGTCGGCGAGGGCCCGCAGCCGCGTCTCGAAGCCGGTGACGGCGGCATCGGCTTCGGCCAGTTCGGTGGTGAGGCCGACGATACGCCGCTGCCTGGCACGTTCCCGGGCGGCGGCCCCGATGTGGCTGGACTCCTCCTTGCTCCAGGAGCCGACGGCTGTCGCCAGCCGCCAGCCTCCGTCCGCTGCGACGGCGGCCGGGTGGCCCGCGGGCAGCGTAGGGCCGTAGGCGATGCCGGCGAGCAGTCGCCGTACCCGGTCGGCCGGGACCGGGCCGTCGGATTCGGGGGCCAGGACGTCGAGCAGCGAGGAGCCGGGGGCCGGCACGGCCGATGCCGGGTCGGCCAGGGTGTCGTGGCCGACAACAGCGCCCCCTCCGTCCGGGGTCAGCCAGGCGTCCAGCAGGCCGGCCGCCTCCAGGGCCGCTTCGATGCCGGCCTGGTCGGCGGCCGGCACGTCCGGCCGGAACGCCAGCAGGCGCCACAGCGGCGCGCCCGGCCGGACCGAGCGGTCGGCGGTACGGGTGCGCGGCGGAGCCGGCGGGAGATCGACCGCGGCTGCGGTGCGCTCCAGCTCTTCGGCGAACCGGTCCCGCCGGGCGCGAGCGTCGTCCCGGCCGGCCCGTACGGTGGTCTCGTCGGCGGTGATGGAACTCTCCGCCGTCCGGGCGGCAGCCTCCACCAACACGAGGACCTCGGTCTCGGCGGCGGCTCGGGAGGCGAGTTCCTCCGCGTCGTCGATGCGCAGTTCGGTGCAGTCCGCCGTCGCCCACCGGCGGAGCAGGCCGGCCTGGGCGTCGACGGCGGTCTCATAGGCGCGCGCGTTCCCGTCGCGCCGGGCGGTCACCTCGGCCCACCGCTCGCGCGCCGTGTCGAGGTGGCGCTCCGCCGTCGTCCGGTCCGCGACGGAACGCTCATGGCGCTCCACGGCGGCGCGGACCTGCGCGATCTGTCCGTGCCGCGAGGTGACCGCACCACGCAGCAGGAGGCGCGCCGTACGCCCCTGCTCCCCCGTGTCCGCGGGCGCGCCCGGTACGGCGCCGAGTATCGCCTGCACTTCGGCGCAGAGGGACTCCATGGCGGCCCGTCGCGCCGCGCCGCGCGCGTCCTCCCGCGCGGCGCGGGCGTGCTCGGCCCGCTGCTCGCAGCGCAGCCGCGCCTCGTCGGCGCGTCCGGCGTCCTCGGCGGCAGCACGAACCTTCCGGTCTGCGGCGGCGCGGACGCGGTCGGCGGTCCCGGCGGCGTGGTCGGCCCTGCGCCGGAGCTGGTCGAGTTCCCTGCCCTGCCGGTAGACCTCGGAGTCGATCAATCCCTCGATGGCGCCTTCGGTCTCCTGCCTCCGGTGTTCGAGCTCCTCCTGCGCCGCCCGGCTCTCCTCGCGCCGGCGCAGGGCTTCGTCGTACTGCTCCTCGCTCTCCCGGGCAATGCGGGTCAGGTTGTCCATCTCGGTCGTCGCGGAGATGAGCGCCGCTGCTCCGGCACGCAGGACGCGCTGGGCGTAGCCGCGCTGCTGGTGCGCGACGGCGGTGGCCGCGGCCACTTCGTCGTCCAGCGCCTTCAGGTGTTCGCGCTGGCGGTCGAGGCGTTCGAACCCCTCGGCCAGTTCGGTGATCTCGCCCTGGCCGAGCGGGGGAAGCGCCCGGGAGAGCAGGGAGGACAACAGCGACGGGTCCAAGCGCTCGGAGAGCTTGGGGGTGCGGAGCTGGAGCAGGGCGGTGATCAGGGCGTCGTAGCGCTGCTCGTTCAGCCCCGGGAAGAGCGTGCTCCGGACCGTGCTGCGGTAGTCGCTCGGGGATCCGTGCAGCTCGCCCAGGCCGGTGAGCGCTTCGGCCAGGGCGGCGCGGGTGAGCGGCTGGCCCGCGTCGTTGGCCAGGGCGAGGCCGCCGGGGCGGTCGATCCGCGCACCGGTGGTGAAGTAGTCGGCGCCGACCCCGGTGGTGTGCATGCTGGCCTGGAGTCTGGCACCGCAGGTGAACCAGCCGGGACCGCCGTCGTCACGGACGAACTCCAGCCACACGTATCCGACCCGGGTCTTGCCCGAGGTGCCCTCGCCCATCAGGTTCCAGTGCATGGTGCGCTCGGAACCGCCGAAGGTGGACAGCCGGTTGGGCCGCAGGCTGGCGTCGAGCAGGAACGGCAGGAGCACCTCCAGCGCCTTGGACTTGCCGGTGCCGTTCTGACCCCGCAGGAGGAGTCGGCCCTCGTGGAAGGTGAAGGTCTCGTCGTAGTAGCGCCAGACGTTGAGGATGCCCGCTCTGGACGGCCGCCACCGGGTCGCCCCGCCCGCTGTCCGGGACGTGGGGGGCTGCGGAGGTCGTGTCGCGGTCATCGGAAGTCTTTCCTGGTCAGGTTGCGGGGCCGTCGGCCACGTTGGTGCGGTACCGGAACGCAGCCGGCCGGGGCACCGTACGGCCGCCGGTCCGGCGGGCGAGGCCGAAGTCGCCGAGGACGCGGACGGCGTCGGCCGAGAGGCGCTGGGCGCCGTCCTCCGACTGGTAGCTCTTCGCCCACTGGGGGAAGCGCCGCAGGAGTTCGCCCGCCTCGGCGGCGAGCTGTTCCGGTGTGAGCCCGCCCGGAGCGGCGGTCAGCGGTTCCAGCAGGAGCAGGGCGGCTACGCGGGCCGTCGCGGAGTCGTCGGGGAAGCGGCCGTCGGTGGCGATCCCGTCCGGGTCGACGAGCAGCAGACCGTCGGCCCGTTCCTCCAGGACGAAGCCCCCCTGCTCGGCGGCGCGCCGGACGATCTGGCGCCCGGTCGGCGAGGTGAGGTAGGCCAGTTCGTCGGCGCCCAGCTCGTCGTGGTGGAGGACGGGATCGTCGAGGAGCCGGCGCAGGACCGAGTGCCGCAGCCGGAGGTTGCGCTGCGCGTCGGAGGCGTCCGCACCACCGTACCGGCTCTCGCGCACGGTGCCCCGCAGGAGTTCCTCGAAGCGCAGTGGCACGTCCTCCGCCGGGACGGCCAGTCGGGACGGCCCGACGGGCGCCGCGAGCAGGCGCATCAGGACGGTGGCGTCCACCCGGTAGAGGACCTTGGCCTTCGCCGAGTCGACGAAGCTCTCCGTGGCGCCGTCCACGGTGAGGAGCGCGCCGTGGGCCTCCAGCAGTTTGAGGACGTCGACGAAGGCCATCCGCTCGGGCCTGCTCGCCGTGTCGAAGGGCGGCAGTGCCTCGTCGGTGGCACAGGCCTGGACGACGCGGTCGGCGAGCAGGCCTACCGTCGTCACCGGGGCCGGGAGCAGCTCGGCTGCGACGACGCACAGCAGGGTGTAGCGGCGGCGGTCGAACGGGGCCCTGCCGGAGCGCTGCCGGCGGGCGGGGCGCGAGGCGTCTGGGACGGTCCGGATCTTGAGCAGGCGCGAGTAGCCAAGGCGCGGCTCCACTACCAGCTGCCAACCGCAGTGGTAGTCGAACCACTTCGCCAACGGGCCCTGGCGGCGGCGGATCACCTCGAAGGCCGATGGGTCGCCGCGCTCCGTGATCAGCGGGCGGCCGAGGAGCAGTCGGATGCCCCGGGCGACGTCCTGGCGCTCGGCCAGGACCAGCTGGTTGGCGAGGGAGCTCACGGCGTCTCACGCCCGACGGACTCCCGCGCGACGGACTCCTGCACGCGGCCCGGGCCCCGGATGTCCACCAGGTAGTCCGGCCCTTCCAGCCGCCCCCGGGCCGTGCGGAGAACGGCCCGCCCGGCATCGGGCAGGGGCTGGAGGACGACCTCGACCCGGCCGTCGGAGGTGACCGCCCGGCGGACCCCGCCGCCGTCCGGTCGCGCCGCCAGCGCCCGGCCGAGGAGGTCCAGCAGCCGCTCGAAGACGGCGTGGTCCAGTGTGCCGAAACCGGAGAGCCGCACGGGGCCGTCGGTGCCCAGGACGTCCCAGGCCGCTTCGAGTTCGGCGCGCTCCTTGCGGGCCCGCTCGGCCCGGGCGGCCTTGATGCCGCCGACATCGCGCACCCTGCCGGTACGGGTGAACCGCTCGGTGCGACCGCTGGTGCGCAGCAGGGCCGACACCGCCACCGGCGGGGCCTCGGCCCAACTGCTCGACGAGGGCACCAGCTCGGGGTCGGGGTGTGCGATATGGGCGTGGCGCGCCGGGCCGAGACCGAAGGCGGCCGACCAGAGCCGGTGCAGGTCGTCCTCGGTCGGCGCCGCGGCGAACCAGCGGGCCAGCTCCCGGAAGTCCTGGACGGCGCTGGAGGAGCGGCGCCGTGACTCGGTGATCCGGTCGAGGACCTGCAGGAGCGTCACGATCGCGCGCCGCGCCACGTCGTGCAGCTGCTCCACCCGCGGCCGCGCACCGTCCGCCGGCCGGAACCAGGACTGGAGCCCCTCCCAGCGCGCCCGGCGCCGCTCCAGCCAGGCCGACTCGGTCCCGCCGTCGGCGGCCGGCGGCAACTCGGCCCCCCGCAGGGCACGTTCGTGCAACAGTCTCACGCCGCGCTGCTCGACCCGCTGCACGGCGGAGGCGACCGTCCGTCCCCGCTGGTCGAGGTTGACGAGGAACTCCTGGAGGTAGGCCACCGTCGAGGCCTTCACCTCCCGGAACGTCGCCAGATCCGCGCCCTCGGCACGGAGCAGGCGCTGCAACTCGCCGTTGAACGCCTTCGTGTTCGCCAGCAGAGCCTCCAGGTGGCCCTCCAGTTCCTGCAGCGTGCTGAAGACCCGCCGGTCCGAGGACGCGGAGTCCCCCAGCAGGACGTAGAGCTCGTCGAGCCGGTCCGTGATCGCCTCCAGCACCGCGGTCTGGAGCGCCCCGGTCGACGCCAGCACGGACACGGCATGCTCCACCCCGGCAAACGCCGCCTCGCCACGCCGGGTCAGCGAGTACTGGAGGTTGCGGCGCTCGTACTCCTCGGCAGTGCGGTAGTTCTCCGCGTGGTTCTGCACCACGTCCAGCAGCTGCCACTCCCGCAGTCGGCGCAGCGCCTCCTGCAACTCGTCGTCCTGGATCGCGTCGAGCCACCCGACCGTCCTCAGACGGCCGCGGACGTCGTCCAGCCCGAGTGCGGTCTCCAACCGCTCATTGGCCGCCCCGAACGCTTGCAGGATCGCCCCGTAGAGCTCGGCCCTGTCCCCCGTCGTGAACCGGAACATCTCCGGCGGCACCCTGCGCAACACGCCCCTCCTCCCCTGTGGCGGCCACTACAGTACGCGGCCACGCCAGCAGGGCTGACCGGACCGCCCCTGGCCATCATGCGGACGGTCCGGCACGGCAGCCCCCGCGACCGGCCCGAAGCCGCCCTCGCGAGCCCCGCCCTCTCCCGGCGCCTGGACGGCACCCGGCAACGACTGAGCCTTTCAGGCGTCCCATATCCGGACATCACCTGTCCCGAGCCCGGGAACACCGCAGGACCTCCGCGCGGTAGGGTTGACGAGATCTAGCACTGACTGAAAGTCAGCAACACGGACACACTTCGCGAGGACAGTTTGGACCTCCCCTACCGGGCGTGGCAGCAGGCGCTGGAGGACGAGTTCTTCAGCCCGGCGCAGGCCGACCGCCCCACCCTGTTCTACGTCGATGACAACGTGGAGCGGGGGCTGCGGGAACGCCATCGCATCGGCGTGCCGCTGGCCGAGTGTGTGGGGAGTCTCCTCAACCGCGGCACGGACCGGCCCTACGCCCCCATGGATACCTATCGCTGGCGGATGTGGAAGGAGGACAAGGCCGCAATACCCGCGTTCCTTCCGCTACTGGCTGCCTCCGTGCTCGCGGCAACGAAGATGGTGAACGACGGCAACCACCGGGCGAGCGCCTACCACGTCCGCTTCTCCGAGCTGCTCACCGGCCGCGAGGACCTTCTCGGCAGCGACGAGTTCGAAGTGGTGTCAAGGATGTGGCAGGCCCTCGCGGACTGGCAGCACCGCCAGGGAACGACGCGGGGTGCCTGCACCATCCCCGCTGCCGCTGACCTGCCGCGCAACCAGTCGAGGATCGGCTTCCCGCTGTCCCAGGCGCTGCTGAACGGCGGTGACCGGCAAGCCCTTCCGGAACTGTTCGCAAAGCTGCGCAGCCACAACTCCCGTGCCTGGCCGCTGGGCGGGGAGACACTTCTGGCCACCCTGGAGCAATGGGGCTGGGACAGCAGATTCTCGGCCGGCTTCCGGCGGGCGAAGAAGGTCCCCGACTTCCGTCCGCACATCGCCCGGCTGCTGGGCAACCTCGCCGTCTCCTGGGACAGCTCGGCGGCCAAGGCGACCCGGGGCAGCGGGCGGAACGAGTTGCTCGTGAAGTTTGAGGCCGGACGGCTCTCCTGGCTCGCCCGCGTCCCGGACGCGGAAGTACGGCATGCAAGCCACTCTGGCGGAGTGGTCCTGGAACGCCTCGGTGACACCGCCTATTGCTCGGTCGACGGTCTGGGAGTACCGGACGCGAGGAGCCTGACCTGCTGGCTGGATGTCGGCTTCGGCGAGATGGGGCTGACCAGGGCTCCGACACCGGTGCTAGCACTCGGGCGTGACGATGTCCTGGACACCTGGGTGAGCGCCAGCACCTTCGTCCCGGGCGAGGAGTACATAGTGCTGGCGGCACCCGATGTGCAGTCGGACGTGCGGCGCCTCCTGGACCGGGCTGCATTTCCGGGTTGTTCCAGGGAAGGAGCGCGGCTGCACTGGGTTCCCAATGGCTGGGCGCTCCACACGGGAGTGGTCTTCGACGACGCGGTGACGTTGCGCCAGGCGCTCGGCGAGATCCAGGGAGTCATCGCGTCGCTTCGACCCGCCCAAGAGCTTGAGCTGCGGCTGGTCGGCGGCCTGCGACTCGCCCCAGCACTGGAGCGGCAGCTCTACCTCGTTGGGGGCGAGCCCGCCGTAGTCGTCCCGGACGGCGCGTCGGAGTTGCTCCTCGTCAATGGCGAGGAACGCCCGGAGCTGCGCGGTGCGAGGGCCCGTGGTGGTCCGGTGCCGCTGACGGGGCTCGGGCTCCATGCGAGCGTTCACACGGTCTCGCTCGGTGCCAGCACTATCCGGTTCACCACGGCCGAAGGGCTCCAGGTCCCTGCGGCGGTGGAGCACAGGTGCGGATTCGAGGTGTCCGGCTTCAAGGCGTCCGCGTATCCGGCGGTGCACGGGCGCGGGTCGACGCTGTCCGGCGCGGACTGTGCCGCACACCGGGCCTCCGCTGTTCCCGAGGTGCTCCTCAGCCGCCGAGGTGCCGAGGCACTGCTGTTCGCCGCCTCCGACGGAAGGCTCTGGCACATCGCCTCCCCCGGACCGCCCGGCTGGCTGGCCGAGCGGCTGCCGCACGCGTCGGCGCCCTACCTGTTCGAGGTCGAGCTGCACTCCGTGGGCGGTTGGCTTCTGGAACGCCGGACCGGGCGCTGGCGCGGACGTGCCACCGACCCCGGCACTCCGGATCCCGCCTCGTCGCCGAACGCCGGCGCCTGGGCGGAAGCGGTCCTAGCGGCGCGGAACTGCACGACGGACCCGAGATGGGCCGCATATGTGCGTGCGGCGGAGGAGACGGCCCGGTGAGCACGGAGACGATCGGCGACCTGTTGCTGCGCTGGCTGAGCGAGCGGCAGGGCGGTTCGGTGACGGCGCTTCGCGAGGGGGTCCGCAACACGGCACGGGCCTACGGCATCAGCGCCGCCGAGTACTCGGACTGGGACTGGGTGCGCCACCTGTCCGCCCTCGGATTCCTGGACGCGGACTTCCGGACCGACCGGTGGTCCGCTGCCCCGCTGGTCCTCACCCGCCTGCCGTTCTCCGACGGCCTCGCGCTCATCACCGGAGCACGGTCGGCCGCAGTGCGCAGGACCCTCGACTCCGCCGCCGCGGACTGGCTGGAGCTGCTGGAGATCCCCGATGAGACCCGTCAAGGCGCTGTCCCGCTACCAGCCACGCTCATGGTCCAGTACGACGACGTCGCGCGGCTGGGCGAGCTGGCGGCCCGCATCGGGGCCGCCTACGTCCCCTGTGCGGCGCTCCAACTGGGCGCGCTCCTGCCGCGCGCCCAGGCGGAGGCCGAAGCGGCTCCTCCGGGCGGCGCCGGGCTGGACACGGTAGAACGCTACGACCTCACCGCGCAGCGGTTCGTCCCGACCAGGTCACACTCCGAGGACGGGCTGTACCGCTGGCGCGGCGCCGACCGCACCCTGTTGGTGCGGCTGCTGCGCGATGGCCGTTTCACCCGGACGGAGCGCGAGACGGGCATCTACCTCGAACTCGCCCGCATCAACGAGAACGCCGTGCGGTGGCGCGCTGAGACGGCCACGGGGCGCGCCCGCCTCGGACGGCTGTTCGTGGACCGCAATGCCCCGCTGCCACCCCTCCATGCCCGGGCCGCCGTGCTGTGCACGGGCCTGCCGCCGATCAGGGGGAACAAGGGCCAGACACTGGCCTATGACAACGTCCCGCTCGTCCTGGCCGAGGCCTTGGCCGCCTCACTGCTGCAGGACCTGCAGATCCTGCCGCCGCTGGCGGCCACACCAGGGAGGACAACGTGAGCGCCGACGAGGGTACTCCGACCGGGAACGCGGCAGCCGGAGACGTCATCGGTACCTTCGATGGTCTCCGTCAGGCGCTGTTCCGCTACTACGACACCCCGTTCGGTGTCGACGACCTCTCGGTGATGAAGGAGCGCAGCCTGCTGCTGGACCGCGACAACGGTGCCTGGCGCGAGCCGCTGATCGAGCTGCGCCCCCGGTACGCGGCCAGCGGGATGACCGTCCAGGAGTCGTTCACCGCCGCAGCCGCGCACCCGGACGCCGCCGGCTTCGCCCAGTTCGCGCTGCCCGACGGCGTCTCTAGCCTCTACCTCCACCAGCACGAGGCTCTGCTGGCGGCCTGCCGGGACGGAAAGGACTTCGTCGTCACAGCCGGTACCGGCTCGGGCAAGACCGAGGCGTTCCTGCTGCCGCTACTGGCCGACCTCGTCGCTGAATCCGCCACCTGGACCGGTACCCGTGCCGTTCAGCGTTCGTGGTGGCAGGGCGAGGAGGGGTTCCGGGCGAGCCGCACCGGGGAGAACGGCCACCCCGCGGCGGTCCGGGCCCTGATCCTCTACCCCACCAACGCCCTCGCCGACGACCAGATGGTGCGGCTCCGCAAAGCACTGGACGGCGAGGGCGCCCGGAGATGGCTCGACGACCGCCGGAACGGCCACCGCTTCTACTTCGGCCGCTACACCGGGGCCACGCCCGTGCGGGGCAGCAGCGGTTCCGAGCCAGCCGTGGCCAGGCTGCGCGACTACCTACGGGCCCTCCACGCGCGCGAGCAGCGTGCAGAGAACCGCCACCTCGCCTTCATCCCGCGTCTGGGCGGAGCAGAGATGCAGAGCCGCTGGGACATGCAGGCCGCACCGCCGGACATCCTGGTCACCAACTACTCCATGCTCAACATCATGCTGCTGCGGCCTCCGGAGGCTGGCATGTTCGCGGCCACCCGCCGGTGGCTGGAGAGCACCCCGGGGGCCCGGTTCACGCTCGTCCTCGACGAGCTCCATATGTACCGCGGCACAGCAGGCACCGAAGTGGCCTACCTGCTCCGCAATCTGCGGCACAGGCTCGGACTGGACTCCGCCCCGGAGAAGTTCCGGGTGCTGGCGGCCTCCGCGTCGCTGGAGGAGGGACGCGACGACGCGTTCCTTGAGGACTTCTTCGCGCTGCCCAAGTCCCGGGCCCGGATCATCCCCGGCACCGCCGTGCTGCCGAAGCGCGCCAGCACCGACCTGACCGCCCACGCTCAGCTCCTCGCGGCGGCCACGGACGGCGGGCTGAGCCGGGAGCAGGCCCGCGGCCTGGCCGAGGCCACCGGCCTCGGCGGGGCGGTCCCCCACGTGCTCTCCCCCGGCGGGAAGCCCCGGACGCTGCGGATCTCCGCACTCGCCGAACAGCTCTTCCCTGCTGTCCCTGCCCCGGAACAACGCGAGGCGGCCCTGCACGGAGCACTGCGGGTCCTGGGCGCTGCCGATGACCCCGACCTGCCCAAGCTGCGGGCCCACCTCTTCTTCCGCAACATCAGCGGCGTCTGGGCCTGCTCGGACCCTCAGTGCCCGGACATCCCGGTGGAGGCGGACGGGGACCGCCGGGTCGGCCGCCTGTTCGCCGAACCGGCCTCCCGCTGCAGCTGCGGCGCGCGGGTGCTGGAACTGCTGTACTGCCAGACCTGCGGCGACCTGATGCTCGGCGGGTACGCCAGCCCTGGCGACACCCGGAAGCGAAGGTTCACCGGCGCTCTGCACACCGACTTCCCCGAACTCGACCTGCTGCCTGACGAGGCGAACGGCGTACCGACGGCGGCGAACTACATCGTGTACTGGCCTAGGCCCAAGGCCCTCGGCCTGGACAAGCCCGGCTGGTCGGCGGGGCTGTCCGACAACCGGGGCAGCGTGGGCTTCGAGTTCCGGCGCAGCGCGTACCAGCCCGCCACTGGGCGTCTCCGCAACAAAGACGTCGAGTACAGCGGCTGGTCGTTCCACATCACCGTCCCGGAGAGCAAGGACTCGAAGGAGCCCGCACACGACCCCGCGCAGCTGCGGCCCTTCCCGACCCGCTGCCCCGCATGCGGTGACGACTGGGAGATCCGGCGGGACCGCGACGGCCGCCACATCCCGCTGGAGGATCCCGCCAGGCTTCGCAGTGCCCCGGTACGCCGGATGCGCACCGGCTTCGACAAGATCAACCAAGTGCTCGCCACCGAGGCCCTCGGTCACCTCCCGGAGGACGAGCGCAAGGCGATCGCCTTCTCCGACAGCCGTGACGACGCGTCCGATCTCGCCAGCGGCCTCGCGCTCCGGCACTACCAGGACCTGCTGCGGCTGCTCACTGCCAAGGCCGTCCGGGAGCAGGGCGACCCGTTCGCGGACCTGCAGCTGGTCAAAAGCCACTACGCGGGCGAGCCGACCGACCGCGAGGCGGTCAAGACCGCCGTGATCCGGCTCCGGGACCGGAACCCGTCCGACTGGGGCAAGCTGAAGTCCATCCTCACGGACGACATCGACGCCGAGCCGGACTTGCTGCCCGATCTCGAGCGACGCTTCGCCAACCTCCCGTCGCTCGACTCCCTCCCGGGCGACCTCGAAGGACTCCTCACCGGCTACGGAACGAATCCCGGCGGCCCGGCCGCGTCGTTGCAGCAGACCTCCGCAGGGCAGCGCTGGACCGCTCTCTTCAACTGGAAGCGCGACCGGGAGTCAACTGCCGGGACGCAGGCCCAGGAGGAACTGCTGGATCGGATACGCAAGCGGCTGCGCACCGAGTTCCTCCTCGGGCTGTTCTCCAGCGCGGGGCGCGATTTCGAGTCCCTCGGCCTGGGATGGCTCTGCCTCCAGGACGACCGCGCACCGGTCGAGGCAGCCGTCGGCGGGGACGACGGACTGGCCCGGGCAAGCCTGCGGATCCTCGGCCAGATGCGCCGCTTCCACCAGCTGCGTGCCGGGCTGCAGAATCCGCCGGCTCCGCTGAAGCACTTCTGGCAGGAGGTCGCGCGGCGCGACGGAACCTGCCTGGACACAGTCATGGACCGCGTGCTCGGAGTCTGGAGGGACGCCGTGGTGGAGTACGTGATCAACCCTGAGAAGGTCGCGCTGCGCACCGGCACCGGCAGGGCCTGGACATGCACCAGCTGCCGCCGCCCGCACCTCCACCCGGGGGCGGGGCTGTGCACCAAGTGCCGCGCCGAACTCCCTGCGAAGCCAAGAGAGTTCGATGGAGCGCTTGCCGACGACTACTACGCTTGGAAGGCCGAGCACGGGACCGGCGGCTTCCCGCTGCGCACCGCGGAACTCACCGGGCAGACCGACCGGCTGGAGGCCCAGCGGCGCCAGAGCATCTTCCAGGGCGTCTTCCTCGGCGAGCATGATGTCAAGGAGGCCGACGGGCTCGAACTCCTGTCGGTGACCACCACCATGGAGGCCGGCGTCGATGTCGGACCGCTGAACACGGTCATCCTCGCCAATATGCCGCCGACCCGCTTCAACTACCAGCAGCGTGTGGGCCGGGCGGGCCGACGGCACAGTCCGGTCGCGATCGCCCTCACGGTCTGCCGTGGACGCAGCCACGACGAACACTACTTCGCCCGCCCCGAAGCCATCACCAACAGCCCCACACCGCGGCCCTACCTCGCCCTCGGCATGCCAGCGATCTTCAAGCGCGTGCTTCTCGGCGAAGTCCTTCGCCAGGCTTTCGAGGCGCTGTCCGACGCCGCTGACAACACCCCGTCGCTGACGAACAACGTCCACGGCCGGTTCGGCCTCTCGGCCGACTGGGCGGACCACCGCAGTGCCGTCAGGCACTGGACAACCGGGCACCCCGACCGGATCCGGGCGGCCGCGGCCGCACTGCAGGCCCGAACTCCCGAGCCGGTCTCCTCGATCGACCCGGTGGCATGCGTCGCTGGCCTACTGGACCAGGTCGACGCCATCGCCGCGGAACGGGTCGGCCACGCCGAGCTGAGCCAGCGGCTCGCCGAGGCCGGACTGCTGCCGATGTTCGGGTTCCCGACCAGGGCACGCCTGCTGTACTGCAGCTTCCCCGACAAGCCCTTCCCGTGGCCGCCCGCCGATTCTGTAAACCGTGATCTCGCGGTGGCTCTGAGCAAGTTCGCGCCTGGCAGCGAGACCCCGCGCGACGGCCGTCTGCTCCGCTCGAACGGCGTTGTGTCGCTCAGCCCGGGTCTGCGCCGCGTCCACGCCGCCGAGGATCCGTTCGGCCCGGAACAGCTGGTGGCGATGTGCCGGATCTGTGCCAGCGTCGATCCGGTACCAGACGGCGCCGAACCGCCGGACCGCTGCCCAGCCTGCGGCGCGGAGGGCAAAAACTACCGGGCCGTCCCCTTCCGGGAGCCGGGCGGCTTCCGCGCGGCGCCCGACCCGCGGGACTATGACGGCACACGCGACTGGGGAAGCGGCTCGACCAGCACGCGCACCGCCGCCGATCTGGAGAACACCGCTCCCCGGGTGCCCCGGTCGGCGGACGACTGGCTCGTCGTGCACTGCGGCAGCGGCGACCGCTACATGGTGAACAGCAACGGCGGCAAGCTGTTCCGCTTCCGCAAGGACAGCGGAAAATGGAAGGGTTACTGGCACGTCGAGAACCCGCGGGCCGACGCGGACCTGCAGACCGCCCTGGGCGCCACCCAGCACACCGACATGCTCTTCCTCGGTGCGAAGGCGGCCGTGGACGAGCAGCGGGGGCTGCGGTTCGACATCTCGCGCTCCGTGCAGCCGGACGGCTTCGCCGAGGCTTACCACGGCCGCCGCGCCGCCTGGTACTCTCTCGCCGCCCTGCTGCGGCGGGCCGCCGCACCGTACCTCGATATTCAACCCGACGAACTGCTCAGCGGCATCCACGGGTCCCCGGCCCCGGTGGCGGCACCGGTCATGGCCTACCTCGCCGACAGTCTCGACAACGGCGCGGGTTTCAGCACCTACCTGGGATCACCCGGCCAGATCGACGGATTCCTCGACGCAGTGGACGACTACCTCGTCCAGTTCGGGGAGGACAGCCGACACGCTGAGGCCTGCAGCAGCTCCTGCTATTCGTGCCTTCGGGACTACATGAACATGCGCCTTCACCCCCTGCTGGACTGGCGTCTCGCCCGGGACCTCGTCGGTGCCCTGCGCGGCCGGAGCCTGCGGCCGGAGTCGTCCCGGTACGACGAGCTCCTGCGCGGCTGGGCGAAGGAGGACTCCGCCGTCCGGCTGGAGGAGACCGGCGGCGGCCTGGTCTGTGTCCACACCTCGGACTTCACCGGCGAGCCGATAGCCGTCGCGGTCAAGCATCCGCTGGAGTCCTCCGGCGGTGCCTGCGAGGCGCCGCGGTTGCAGCAGTTGCGGAAGGAGGTGTCCGCGGCGGGCATCTCGGAGCGGCTCGCGTTCGTCGACGGGTACTGCCTGGACCGGACCCCCGCGGCCGTGATCGACGAGGTCCACAGGTTCGCGGCGGAGTGATGGCGGAGAGCAGCAGTGCCATATCAGGCGGCGCCACCGCCGGCCCCGCCGACGAGCTGGAGGCACTCCGCCGCCGTGAGCTGGAACGGCGCAGGGCGCTCGCCGAGGCACGCGCGCGTGGCGAGCGGCCTCCACTGCGCGCAGGCGGCGTCCCTCTGGCGGCGGCAGCCGCACGGGACACCCGGTCGGCGGAAGGTCCGGTCACCGTCCCGGTACCAGTGGTTCCTGAGGGATTCGCCGACGCCGGGGCGTGGTCAGAGGCCCTGGCCTTCGCCCGGCGCGTCCTCGACGGGGCGGCGCCAGGGGCAGGGCCGGTGCTCACCCTGACGGCACACCAGCTGGCTGCGGAGGTCGTCCACGCCGCTTCGGCTCTGGAACCGGTCGGCGGTGTCTCGGTGCTCGCCGAGGCGGGCAGCCACGGCATCCCCGTCCTGGGCCAACTCGGTGCCATCCGGGCACGTGCCCTGATGGCACACACGCCCCGGGCCGTGCTTGGGGCCGCCGGAGGCGCTTGGCAGGTCTACCAGGACGAGCAGTCGATCAACGAGTTCCACGTCCCGGCGAACCGGCAGAAGGCGCTGCTCTCGGTCCTGCCGCTCAGCCTCCTGGACGACTTCGTCGACGAGGGGTGGATCACCGCAATCCCCGAACCGGACGGTTCCTCCCGGACTGTCTACCTCCGGGCACGGCTTGCGCCGGACACCCTCTCCGATGACGAGCTCTCCCAACTGGACTGGCCCTTGGAGCGTGAACGGCGGGCCGCCGACTCGGTCGAAGGGCCCGGGGACGACTGGCCCCGCTCCTGGCACCTGCTGCACCGGCTTCGGCAGGCCGATGCCTGGGCCGTGGAGGAGGAGTGGGTCGGCCTCCCGCCGGACGTGCGGAAGCTCCTCGACGGACTCTGCGAGGTGCGCCGGACGGGCCAGGTGAGTGAGGACCTCGCCGCCGACCGCTCGCTCTGGCTGCTCCTCGAGCGCTTGGCTCCTGGCAGCCGCAGCGGCTCGCGGCAGTTCACCGGCTGGCTCGGTGTCAGGAGGATGCTGCGGGCCGTCCGCCACGCCCAGCACGCCGGACTCCGCGGTGAGACGGAGCGTGCGGAGCAGATGCGGGCGGCTGCGCGGGAGTGCGCCGACCGGCTGGACCACGGTCCCCAGACTGTCCGATGGGAAGCGAGGAACGTGCGCGCCTACCTCCTGGCCGCTTCCGATCCCGGCAAGGCACTCCGCTGTCTGGCACTCGACGCGGAATCCCGGCCACCCCGGTTCCAGGAGCTGGGCGAGTCCACCGCTCACTCGCTGCAGCGCAACCGCCGATTCCTTGAAGGCCGCCCGGCCTCCGGGCGCAACGGGCCGCTGAACCCCTATCTCGTGCTGGGTGTCGAGGACGCCTCGCCGGACTGGAAGCAGTCCTGGCGCACGCTCCGCCGCGAACTCGACGAGTCGGGGAAAGTGGCCGTCAACCAGGCCAAGGACGCCATCGAGGCCGCACAGCGCGGCAACCTGGAGCTGGCACGGTTCGCGCTCCCCCTCGCCCCGCACCGCTGGCTGGTGCCACCGGGGACCAGCCAGCGGCTCGACCTGCCCCCCGAACCGATGCCACGGCGGACCGAGCCGCCGTCAGAGACCGACCGGGCCTGGGCGCGCCAGGCCGCCGCTCGCGAGATAGTCGACTCCGCCGTGGACCGCCTGTCCCGGCCTTCCGGACCCCGGCCAGCAGAGAGCAGCCAACCATGAACAAGCAGCAGCCCCTGCGCAGCGCTGGCCTCCGGAGCGAGGCAGCGGCTCGCTCCGGAGGCGCCCGGCGGACCCGCAGGGGCCAACTGCCGGAGATCGCCCCGGGCACCTTCGACGCGGCCGAGCTGCTGGCGTCCGTCACGACGTCCCTGCGTCCCGTGATCGACGCTCAGCTCGAGCAGATCGCCGCTGCCCTCACCGCGTCAGTGTCCTCCGCCGAAGGCAGCGACGTGGCGGCCGCGATCCGCGCCGAGCTCACACGCCGGCTCGTTCCCCAGTTCACCGAGGCGGTCCGCAGTGCGGTCGTGGAGGGAATGCGCACCCGTCAGATGCATCTGGCCCAACTCGCAGTCATCGACCGTGTCGCGTACCAGGCTCCGACCCTGACGTCGCTACAGAAGAGGATCGACCATGAGATCACGAAAGTGGGCCTGATCCGTGTCATCGATCCTGGCGACCTGTCCCTCTTCAGCCTGGCGAACCCGGGCCAAAGACGTCCGGAGAACAGCGAGACCCCGGCATTCTCCGTGGTCTCTCCCGCCTACACCGACCGGGAATCGGGCCGCCTCGTGGAAGCCGGCTGGCTGCGCATCGAGGATGACCACACACCTGAGGACCTGCCGAAGAGCTTGACACCTCGCCAGAAGCGGCAGCAGCGTTCAAAGGGGGAGCTGCCCCCGAACCGCCAGGCCGCTCCGGCAAAGACACAAGCAGCGCCCAAGAAGCCGCACCGCAAGGGGCCGTCCAGGCGCGCTGGCGCCGTCCCACCCGACGTCGAGAGTGCTTCCGGAGCCGCGCCAGCACCGAACCGCCACCGGGAGGGGCGTGTACCGAACACGCCGCCCTTGCCCGGAGACCACCATGCCTCCCGGCGCGGCGTTACCGGGAATCAGCGGACCGGACGGCATCAGAAGGGCACCCGATGAGCTTCGGCATCGACTTCGGCACCAGCAACTCGGTCGTCGCCCGCTGGAACGGGCTGGCTACCGAGGTCGTCCCGGTCGACGGCGGGAACCTACCCGCGAACTGGCAGCAGCCGGAGTTCGGGCAGCTGTTCCCCTCTGTCCTCTCCGTCCGCGACCTCCATCGCACTCTCTGCTTCGGATGGGCGGCGAAGACCGGCACCAGCGACCCGCTCGATGCCGTCAAGCGGATGCTCGGCACGCGTTCCAGTGCGAAGCGGTCCTCGGATGCCGGCGAGGATGCACTTCCCCACCTGGAAGAACACCGGGTGTGGATCGGCGGCGAACTCTTCCGGAGCACAACGGCCGCGGCCGCGCTCTTCAGCCACATACGGGAAGGGGCGGCCCGTGAGCTACTCGAGCTGACCGAGGCCGTCGTCACCGTCCCCGCCAATGCGACCGGCGGCGCCCGCTACCGCACGCGTGCCGCTGCCGCACTCGGCGGCGTCAAGGTCAAGGCACTGATCAACGAACCGACGGCGGCGGCGATCTCGTACGCCTACGACTACCCCGTTCCGGGCCGATTCCTGGTCTTCGACTGGGGCGGCGGCACCATAGACGTCACCGTGCTCGAGTACGCGGAGGGGCTGTTCGAGGAGCAGACGTCACGTGGCATCACCGCCCTCGGCGGGCTGGAGTTCGACGAACAGCTCGCCAAGCTGATTCTGCGCAAACTCGGAACCGCCCCGGAGCGGCTCAGCATGGCACAGCGTCGGCAGTGGCGTCGGCACGTCGAGCTCACCAAGATCGAACTCTCCCACCTGCCGCCGGACGGCTACGCCCTCTTCGAGGCCCCGCCCGGCGAGCGGTCCGGCCGCGGTGCCCACGACACGAAGATCACGGTCGAGGAGTACACAGCCGAGATCTCCCCGCTGGTCGAGCGGGCGCTGAAGCCGGTCGAGCAGGCTCTCAACGACCTGGCCATCAGCTCGACGGACATCGATTCCGTCCTGCTCATCGGCGGAACGTCCCAGATCCCGCTGGTCCGCGAGACACTCGGCCGGGTCCTTGGCCACGACCGGATCGTCGATCCGCGGCTGTGCCGACCCATGACGGCCGTTGCGCGGGGCGCGGCCATCTACGCGGCCTCGCTCGACGGTGAACTCGACGAACTCAGCGACTTCTCCCTGGTCAGCAACTACGACCTCGGAGCCGCTTTCAATGCCGGGCGGGAGCGCGGCCTAAGGTCGATCATCCGTCGCAACGCCACGCTCCCCGCCGAGGGAACCTCTGCCTTCCAGCCGTCCGCGCCCGGGGCCACTTCCGTGCACGTCGAGATCGTCGAGGGCGAGTACGGGCACTCGGCCGACAGCGACCGGGCGTTCCCGCTCGCCGCGTTCGACATCCCGCTGCCGCAGGCGGAACACGACCCCGCCCGCAACCGAATCACCATCCGCTTCCGCTACAACGAGAGCGGGATCCTCCGCTTCACCGCGACCCATGCCATTACCGGGGTCCTCCTGGCCGAACGCGAGATCGACTCCTTCGGCCCCGACGGCACCCCACTGCAGGAAGGCCTGGCGGACGAGCTCACCAGACTGCTCGGACACATCTCACGGCCGTTCCCCGAGGCGCCGGAGGCTGCTGCACCAGCGCCGGCCGCACCCGAGGAGGCGCCGCGGACCAGAGCCGTGGCTGACCGGGCACCGGTCTCCGATGCGTCGGTGACCGTCAACGGGGAGGCACAGCTCCTGGCTCCGTAGCCGCCGGCCACTCAGACCTCTTCCTCCCCGCGCACAAGATCCGCGAGGAACGGGCTGGGAGCGCCGCTCCAGCTGACCGCCATGGCATCCCGCGCCCGGGTGCACGCGACGAACAGCAGACAGCGCTCGGCGAGGAGGTCGGTCGTGTGCTGGAGGGGGTCGACGGATTCCGGAGTGACCGCCGACAGCAACGGCAGCGCCGAGTCCGACGCGCCGAGCACGGCGACGCAGCGGAACTCCAGCCCCTTCATGGCGTGCATGGTGGCCACGCGCACGCCAGCATCGTCGGCGCCGGGACCGTCCTTCAGCAGCACGGCGTCAATTCCCGCTGCCCTCAGACGGGAAACCACCTCGACCCCGAGCTGCCGGAACCTCGTGCACACGGCGATCTCCGACGAGGGGACATCAGCGGCCAGCCACTGCTGGACGCGGTCAACCAAGGCGGCCAGCTCCGCCTCCTCCGAGACGTAGCCGTGGGCGGTCGGGCTGGCTCCGTGGAGAAGCGAGGTGTAGTCGGCGAGGCCTCCGTCGGGCTGGTCGCCCGAAAGGTCGTCCAGTGGCCGCTCGGACAGCACCGATCCGGACCAGCGGAGGATCTCCTCGGTGTTCCGGTAGTTGAGCCGCAGCCGGAAGCTCCGCCCCGCGACTGGGATACCGAGTGCCGCGAAGGACACCTTGGAGTCATAGATTCGCTGGTGGGGATCGCCGGTCAGGAAGATGTCGTCCGGCCCGTCGGCGACCGCCGCGCGCAGGAGGCGCCACTGGGCAGGGTGGAGGTCCTGGGCCTCGTCGACCACGATGTGGCGGTACCGGAGCATACCGGACCCCGCCGCCCGCAGCACCCGGGCCGCCTCCGCGCACAGGCGCAACTGGGTGCTGCGGCCCTCCGCGTCGAGCTGACGGGTGAACTCCTCCACCGCCTGCCAGAGCAGTGGGCGCTTCGCCGTTGGCAGCTGGCCGCCCCGCCCCTTGCGCTCCGCAGCGCTGTACTGCTCCTCGCTGAGCAGGTCCTGGGCGAGGATGACGTGGCGGTACTCCTGCATCAGGAACTCACCGGACCAGGGCAGGCCGAGCGCCTTGGCGACCGCCCGCCACCGGTTGCGCTCGTCACCGTCGTCAAGAGCGCGCGGAACACGGCCGGAATGCTCGCGCAGGACCTTGAACGCCAGGGAGTTGACGGTCCCGGTCTCGACGCGGGCAAGTGCCGCCGGGTCCTCGAGCAGCCGTGACAGATTCTCCCGAAGGATCGCGGCGAGCGCGTTCGTGTAGGTGGTCAGCAGGACATCGGGCTGGCTGCCCGCCCGCGGCCGGCTCAGCAGGTGCTTCACACGATGAAGCGCGACGACCGTCTTGCCCGTTCCGGGGCCGCCGGAGACCTGGGCCGGACCGGCGTAGGAGTCGCGGTACGCAACCCGCCTCTGCCGGGGGTGCAGGAACACACGCCAAGCAGCGAACGGCTGGGAGAGCATGTGCTCAAGATCGTCCGGTCGGGCCACCACAACGATGCGGCTGGCGGTGTTCGAGATGGCGGTGGAAACGTCGCGCGAGTCCAGTGGCCCGGGGTCGGCCGGGCGTCGCTGCGAGACGATGTCGTTCCATACCTCCTCTGGGGAGATTCCTTCAGCGAGGTACTGCAGCACCTCGCACTGGTCCTCAGGGAACACCGGCACGAAGGCGTCAAGCTGAGCCTGATCCGTGAGCGAGCGCACCGCCGGAAGAAGAGCGCTGTCGATACCCAGGTCACGCAGCACCGTGTCCGAGTAGGCGTCGAAGAGTCGATGCGGCGCGTCGGCGGCCACCCGCTCCAGAAGCGGTGTGATCTGTTCAATGGCCTCGACGTTCCGCACCTCCAGCCCCCGGGTCGCCGAGTTCACGCTGAAGATCCGCTTCGCGGCCCACTCATACGCCTTGTCGTGCTGCAACACGTTCACCAGTAGGAACGTCGTTCCCCCATCGTCCGGTGCAAGTACAACGCCTCGCCAGAACCCGGTGATGCGAATGGTCCGAAGCCGGGGATCCCTCGCGTTCTCGACAGACTCCAGGTGCAGGCCCTTGTCCTGGTGGAGCTCCGCGGCGCTCAGCTGCTGAAACTTGACTACCGCCTTCCGCACCCCGGAGCGGACGTGCTTCTCCAACTGCTCGTACTGCTCCCAGAAGGAGACGGAAAGTGCGAGTTGCAGCATCAGGCGGCCTCCATCAAACAGTACGGCGGCGATCAACATACCCGGTCGGAGATGGCCCAGAAGTTGGGGCGATCGGGTATCGCGACGGACTCTCCACAGCACATCACCGGCCAGCCCACATCACGCTGCGGAAGTCACTCGGCACCGTGTCCCCGCATCTCTCTCTGACTGGCGATCAGGTCGCGGTACCAGGTGTAGGAGGCCTTCGGGGTGCGGCGTTGGGTGGTGAGGTCGACGTGAAGGCGGTTGCTGTGGTCCTTGTCGGAGCCGATACTGTCCGGCCTCGTGCGCGGCCTGCCACAGGTCGGCCTCAACACGAGGATCCTGTGCGTGACTGCTTCAGACGGGGGCGAACCTGGCGCGATGCCCGGGTGGGACGACCAACGCGGCGACGGCGAAGGACGGCGCCCGCCCCGGGGCGGGGCGGGCGCCGTGGTCTACAGGTAGACCGTCGTCAGCGGCGTCGCCTGCTGACGGACAGGACCAGGGCCGTTCCGGCGAGCAGGACCAGTGTCGCGTATCCGAGCACGGGCGCGATGGCCGCGCCGGAGTCCGCGAGCGCGTGACCGGGGTGGGGCGGGACTGGGTGGCTCGGACCGGGGTGGGTTGGGCCGGGGTGGCTCGGACTCGGCGACGGCGACGGGCTCGGTGGCGGCGACGACGAGGGGCTGGGCGACGGGCTCGGGCTCGGTGACGTCGGAGATGCCGACGGGCTGGGCGACGGCGACGGACTCGGCAGCGTCGGAGATGCCGACGGACTCGGCGATGGCGACGGGCTAGGTGACGGCGACGGACTCGGCGACGGGCTGGGCGACGACGAGGGGCTGGGCGACGGGCTCGGGCTCGGGCTCGGGCTGGGCGGCTCCACGGCCACCTGGGCGGTGGAGCCGGGCGAGGTCGCGGCCGCACCGTCGGGGGCGTGGCCCGTGGCGGTCGCGGTGTTCTCGATCCGCTGCTCCCACAGGTCGGCCTCGGTGACGGTGTAGGTGGCGGTGCAGGTCGCCGTCCCACCGGGGAGCAGTCGGGCGGTGTCGGCCGCCGGGCACACGGGTGTCGGCGCGGTGCCGTGGCCGTTGAACGCGGTTTCGGTCACGGTCACATCGGTGAGGGCCACGTTGCCGGTGTTGGTGACGGTGAAGGTGTAGTGGACGGTGTCGCCCGCCCGGTGGACGGTCGCCGGGGACGCGGTCTTCACCAGGGTCAGGGCCGGGGTGATCTGGGCGGGGTGGACGATGACGGTGGCATCGTCGGACACGGTTTGGCCGCCGGGGCCGGTGGCGCTCGCGGTGGCGGTGTTGGTGATCGATCCGGCGGTCACGTCCTGCGCGGTGACGGTGTAGGTGGCCGTGCAGGCGATGGCGACGCCTGGGGCGAGGGAGGCCGCCTCGGGCGGGCAGGTGATGGTCGGCGGGGTGCCGTGGCCGCTGAACGCGGTCTCCTGGACGCCGAGTCCGGTGAGGGTGACGTTGCCGGTGTTGGTGGCGAGGAACTGGTAGGTCACCGTGCTGCCTTCGACCGGCGGCGTCTCGGCGGAGCCCGCGGTCTTGGTCAGGCTGAGCGCGGGCGCGGCGGATGCGGTGACGGTGGCGCGGACCTCGGCGGAGACGGGGCTTTCGAAGCCGACGGGCGCCCGGCCGGCGGCGGTCGCGGTGTTGGTGATCGTGCCGACGTCGATGTCGGCCTGGGTGGTGGTGTAGACGGCGGTGCAGACCACGGAGTCGCCCGGTGCCAGGGTGAGCGCGGCGGCCGGGCAGTCGACCAGGGGCGCGCCGCCGGAGCCGGTGAACGCCGTCTCGTTGATGTGCACGTCGGTGAGCGTGACGCCGCCGGTGTTGGTGACGGTGAAGGAGTAGGACAGGGCGGTGCCCGCCCGGTCGACGGTGGTCGGGGAGACGCTCTTGGCGAGCAGGATGCCTGGCGCGGTGACGGTGCCCACGGTGGCGGTGGCCTCATTGCTCACCGGGTCGGGCCCGGTGGCCGCGGTGGCCGTCGCGGTGGCGGTGTTGGTGATCGATCCGGCGGTCACGTCCTGCGCGGTGACGGTGTAGGTGGCCGTACAGGTGGTGGCGGCGGCGGGGGCGAGGTCGGTGCTCTGGCAGACGGGGGCGGGTTTGGTGCCGCTGCCGGTGAAGACGCTCTCGTCAATCCTCAGACCGGTGACCGGGACGGTGCCGGTGTTGGCCACCTCGTACGTGTAGGTGACGGTGTCCCCGGTGGTCGCGGTGGCCCGGTCGACCTCCTTGGTGAGGCTCAGGACGGCGTTGTCGCCCAGCGGAGTGGAGCTGATGACCTGTTGGTCTGCCTGCGGCCCCAGGCTGTCGATGACGGTGGGGTTGATCACCGTCGGACCGGTGTAGTGCAGGCCGCCGGGCGGGGTCGGCGGCGGGTCCTCGGTGATGGTGCACTGCTGGCCGTCGTAGAAGGTGAGCGGTGCGGCGGTGGCGCCGCTCGCTCCGGCCGGAACGGTGACCGGCCAGGTCTGCGGTGCCTGGGTGCCGCAGGTGACCGTTCCGGTGAAGGTGAGCGGGGCGGGCAGGCCACCGGCGGGCAGGCCGGTGAGCTGCTTGACGACGGTGATGGTGGAGGCCGTGTTGAAGACCTGGAGCGAGACGGTGCTCTCGTTCGAGGCGGGGATGGCGTCGAGGAACGCGTCGGGACCGGTGGAGGACTGACCGGTCGCGGTGTTGGGGTAGGTGCCGGGGATCGGTCCGGCGGTGCCGGTGACGGTGATGGTGACGAAGTCCCGTCCGGCGCCGATCTGCGGGATCGTGGACGTCACGGTGCGGGTCACCGGGTCGAACGTCACCGGGCCGCACACCGAGGCGGGCGAGTTCGCCACGCAGGTCGCCGAGCCGTGGACGAAGGCGGTGGCCGGGGGCAGCGGGTCGGAGAACTCCACCGTCCTCGCCGTCTGCGGCGATCCGTTGGAGACCTTGATGGTGTAGGTGACGGCCTCTCCGGCCTGCACCGCGGCCGGCTCCACCGCCTTGTTGACGGCGATGTCCGCGCACGGGGCCGTCGCCGTGGTGCCGGCGGAGCTGCTTCCGGTGTTGACCATCGTCGTCGGGACGAAGAAGTTCGCGTTGTTGCCGACGATCGTGGCGGTGTTCGGGCAGGCCGCCAGCGGGGTCGGGTCGGCCGGGTCGATGGTCAGGACGACGGTCAGCTTGGCGCCGGGCGGGAACGCGCCCAGCTCACCGGAGTAGGCCGGCTGGCTGTCGCCGATCGTCCCGTCCTGGATGAACGACGGGCAGGACGCGCCGCCGGTGCCGTCGCAGGACACGATGTGCACGGCGTACGAGCGGAAGAGGGTCGTCGGCGAGCTGAGGTACTCCCGGATCGTGGACCCGTCCGCGGGGTTCGGCCCCTTGTTCTCGTACGTGACCGTGTACGTGTTGGGCATGCCCGGCAGGATCACCGTGTTGGCCTGCGTCTTGGTGACGGAGATCTCCGTCTGCGGGCAGGGCTCGGGCGTCAGCCCGGTCGCGCTGGTGTACGCCGTGCTGTCGCCGGTGTTGACCAGCGGCCTGGCGGTGAACAGTTGTGCGGTGTTGCCGATGATGTCGACCGTCGGATTCCTGCTGCACGTGGTGGGCGCGCCCGTCGGGTCGACCGTCATGACGACGGTCAGCGCGGCGCCGGGCGGGAACGCGCCCAGCTCGCCGGAGTAGACCATCGTGTTGTTGCCGGCCGTGGTGTCCTGGATGAACGACGGGCAGCTCACCCCGCCGGTGCCGTCACAGGACACGATGTGCACGGCGTAGGAGGTGAAGATCCGCTGCGTCGATTCCAGGTAGTCGCGGATGGTCGAGCCGTCCGCCGCGTTCGGGCCGTTGTTCCGGTAGGTGACCGTGTACGTGTTGGGCATGCCCGGCAGGATCTGCGTGTTGCTCTGCGTCTTGGTGACGGAGATGTCCGTCTGCGGGCACCGGCTCGGGGTGAGGCCGGTGGCCGAGACGAACGCCTGGCTGGACAGGGTGTTGGTCACACCGTTCGGCGTGAAGAAGTTGGCGGTGTTGCCGACGATGTCGGCGGTCGGCGCCGACGAGCACTCCGGCTCCGGACCGGACGGGTCCACCGTCATCACCACCGTCAGCGTCGCACCCGGCGGGAACGCCCCGGCCGGACCGGAGAAGATCATGGTGTTGTTGGTGGCCGTGGTGTCCATGATGAACGACGGGCAGCTCGCACCGCCGGTGCCGTCGCAGGACACGATGTGCACGGCGTACGACGTGTACAGCGACCTCGACGCGCTCATGTAGTCGCGGATCGTCGCACCGTCCGCCCAGCCGCTGCCCTCGTTGCTGAAGGTCACCGTGTAGGTGTTGGGCTGGCCCGGCAGGATCGTGGTCGACGACTGGGACTTGGTGACCCGCAGGCTCATCTGGTTGCTGACCGTCGTGCTGACCGAGCTGTCGTTGGAGCTCGGGTCCGTGTCCGTGGCCCCCGGCGGCGGGTCGATGTGGGAGGACGCCGTCACCGACGATGACGAGGGAGCCCCGAAGCGGCCGGTCACGGTCAGCGTCAGCACCCCGAGGTGCGGCAGGCTCACCGCCGTGCCCGAGACCTGGCTGTCCGACACGGTCAGCGAGGCGGGGCAGGCGGCGCCGGCGGCGGCCGAGCAGGTCGCCGCCACGTTCGTCGCGCCGGCCGGCAGCGTCACGGTGAACGGCGCTCCGTCGGCCGCGGTCAGCGCGTTGTTGCTCATGGTCACCGTGTAGGTGAACCCCTGGCCCGCGGACCCGCTGGTCGGCCCGGCGACGTTGGTCGTCACGTCGACCTCGACGGCCCGCTTCGCCCGCGGTGCCATCGGCGCGGGCGAAGCGGCCCGGGCAGCCGCGGCCGTCCGGCCGTCGGCCGGGCCCGGATCGGCCACGACCGCCGGCGGTACGGCGAGCACCACCGTTCCCCAGGTCAGCAGTGCGGCCACGAAGGACGCGCACCGTCTCCGCCGGTATCCCGACCACGTCCGAACCATGGCGATCCAGCCCTCCGTGCCGGCCGATCGGACCGGGCGGCCCCTGGAGCGTCGATCGGTCGATGAGTACGCAACGGCCCCACGTTCGCCCGCGGCCGCCGACACGCCCGACAGAGCGACGCGGACAAGCCGGTAAATCAGTCATATGAACCACCCGGAAGCCGGGGCTCGCCACCCGGTAGGGCGACCCGTCAGGCCCTCTCGGCGCGGATCGCCCTCTTCGCGCGCCGGACCGTGCGACACGCCGCGAACCCGCATCCCGACAAACCGATCAGCTGACCAAGACGATGAACACCGACCACGACTGGATCACCGCACCCGTCACCCCGGACCTCCTTCGCGGGTTCCTCGGCCTGGAACCGACCGCCCACGGCCAGCTGCCGCACCGGCGACCGCTCGCACCCCCACCCCACCCCCACCTGAGCCCGCCCCGCCCACCCCGTTGCGCTCCGGCCTTCACATGGGCACCCTCACCCTCGTTCGCCAGAGCCGTCGCCGACTACCCCGAGTGGCCGGTGGTGCAGTGAAGTCGGGGGCACTCCCGGCTTACTGTCGCCCGCTCCACTCCGCTCTCGGTGGGTGGCGATGAGGTCGCGGTACCAGGCGTAGGAGGCTCGGGGGGTCCGCTTCTGCGTGGCGAAGTCGACGTGGACGAGGCCGAAGCGTTGGTGGTAGCCCTCGGCCCATTCGTAGTTGTCGAGCAGGGACCAGGTGTAGTAGCCGCGGACGTCGGCGCCTTCGGTGATGGCGGTGGCCAGGGCGTCGAGGTGGGTGGCGAGGTAGGTGATGCGGGTGGGGTCGTCGGTGGGTTCGGGGGTGGAGCAGCCGTTCTCGGTGATGGTGATCGGGGGGAGGGTGTCGGGGTAGATGTCGCGGAGGTGGAGGAGGAGTTCGTGGAGGCCCTCGGGGAGGACGGGCCAGCCGAAGGCGGTGTGGGCGGGGGCTTCGGGGATGTCGAGGAGGGTGAAGGGGAGGGCGGGGTCGGTGGGGGCGCCGACCCGGGTGGGGTTGTAGTAGTTGACGCCGAGGCCGGTGAGGGGGGTGGCGGTGATGAGGTCGAGGTCGCCGGGGTGGACGGCGCCGTGGAGGTCGGGGCCGGTGCCGAAGGCGGTGAGGTCGGGGTAGCGGCCGAGGAGGAGGGGGTCGGTGAACAGGCGGTTGTGGAGGGCGTCGTAGGCCTGGGCGGCGGCGAGGTCGGCGGGGTCGGTGGAGGCGGGCCGGACGGGGGTGAGGTTGTTGGCGATCAGGACGTCGTGGCCGCGTTCGTGGAGGAGGGTGGCGGCCAGGCCGTGGGCGAGGAGTTGGTGGTGGGCGGCGGGGAGGGCGTCGAGCATCAGGGTGCGGCCGGGGGCGTGGATGCCGAGGGCGTAGCCGTAGACCATGTGCACGAAGGGCTCGTTGAGGGTGATCCAGGCGGGGACGCGGTCGCCGAGGCGGTCGAGGACGGTGGCGGTGTAGTCGGCGAAGCGGTGGGCGGTGTCGCGGTTCAGCCAGCCGCCGGTGTCTTCGAGGGCCTGCGGCAGGTCCCAGTGGAAGAGGGTCGGGAGCGGGGTGATGCCGGCGGCGAGGAGGGCGTCGACGAGGCGGTCGTAGAAGGCGAGGCCGGCCGGGTTCGCCGGGCCGGTGCCGGTGGGGTGGATGCGGGGCCAGGCGATGGAGAAGCGGTAGCCGTCCACGCCGAGGCCCCGGAGCAGCGCGATGTCCTCGGGCCAGCGGTGGTAGTGGTCGCAGGCCACGGCGCCGGTGTGGCCGTCGCGGACGGCGCCGGGGCGGGCGGCGAAGGTGTCCCAGACGGACGGGCCGCGGCCGTCCTCGTCGACGGCTCCCTCGATCTGGTGGGCGGCGGTGGAGACGCCCCAGCGGAATCCCGCCGGGAGGTCGAAACGGTCCGGCATCGCTGCAGTCCCCCTCGGCACAGGAATGTGAGGACTGCTCATGTTAATGGTCGGCGGCCCGGATGCCAGCGGATCCGCAGGATCGGCGGGATCCGCAGGACCGGCGGAGGCACCGGGCCGCCGAGGGGTGGGACGGGAGTCAGGCGAGGGTGGTGCCGCGGGTACGGGCGAGGGACTCCAGGCCGTAGCGGGTGACGTGTTCGGGGTTGGCCAGGTCGATGGTGCGGGTGCCCTCGGCGGCGAGGCGGGCGTTGACCTCGTCCAGGTGCTGCTGGACGAGGTGCTTCTCGGCGTCGGTGGTGCGGCCCTTGTGGGGGCGGCCGGCGTGTTCGAGGGTCGCGTAGTTGACCCGCTCCCGGGCGGACGCCGCGCCCGCGGGGGCGGTCTGGGCCGGGACGGCGCGGACGGCCCGTTCGGCGCCGCGCAGCACCTCGGCCATCGGGGTGGCCGTGGCGAGGCGGTCGAAGGCCTCGGCGGTCATGACGACGGTGTCCGGCTCGTCGCCGTTGGGGTAGTGCAGCTCCACCGTCACCAGGTCGAGCGCCAGGCCCGTGACGCCGGCCAGCTCCCCCGGGAGCGCCTCGATCTCGACCGGGCCGTCCACCAGGTCGGGGTGTTCGCGGACGACGATCCGCACCAGGTCGTCGTCGTTCTCCGCGTGCTTGCCGGTCAGGTCCGAGAACCTGATGATCTTCTGGCCCATGTCTTCCTCTCCCTGCCCCTGTCGATCAGCGCAGAGCCTAGCGGGGGCCGGGACGGCGGGCGGCGCGATCGGCCGGCCGGGATTGGCCCGCTGAACAGCGGATGGGGCACAGTGGCCACATGAACGGCCCCATGAGCGCGGACACGAGGAGCCGCCCGGTCACCGGGCGGCGGCAGCCGGTGCAGCAGCGCAGCCAGGAGCGCTACGAGCGGATCCTGGACGCCTGCGCCGCACTGCTCGACGAGGCCGGGGCGGCGGCGCTCACCACCAAGGAGGTGGCCCAGCGCGCGGAGGTGCCGATCGGCACGCTCTACCAGTTCTTCGCGGGCAAGGAGGACCTGCTCGCAGCACTCGCCTGCCGCAACCTCGGCCACTATCTGTACCGGCTCGACGACCGGCTGCGCTCCGAGGCCCCCGTCGGCCCGGACGGGTTCACCGATCTCGCGGTGGAGGAGTTCGTCGCGATGAAGCGCACCGTCCCCGGCTTCGGGCAGGTGGACTTCGGCGGCCGGGTGGTCTTCGGGGACAGCGAGGTGGACAACAACACGGCGGTCGCGCTGCGGCTCCAGGCGCTCGGCGGCGAACTCTTCGCGGCGGCCGACCCGGCGGCCCTCACGCTCAGCCTGCGGGTGGCCCTGGAGGCGGCGGACGCGGTGCTCAAGCTCGCCTTCCGCGACGACCCGCAGGGCGATCCGGTGATGATCGCCGAGTGCAAGCGGCTGGTCCGCTGCTACCTCGTCGAGCAGCTCGGCCGGCGCTGAACCAGGAGCCACGAGCCGTTGCGGGCCGGGCGTGCGGGCAGCACAGTGGAGACAGAGGAAGGCGGCGACGGCCGGCCCGACGGTCCCCGCCGTCCGCACAAACCCCGAGGAGCAAGACCATGCACGCAGCGGTAGGTGACCAGCTCCACATCCACAGCCGGGCGGTGGGCATGGTCGACCAGAAGGGCGAGATCGTCGAGGTGCGCGGTCCGGACGGCCAGCCGCCGTACGTGGTCCGCTTCGACGACGGTCACACCGGCCTGATCTACCCGGGTCCGGACTGCAACATCGAACCCCGCGAGGCGATCCACTGACGCCACCGGCCACCGCCCCGTGCCCGTCCGGCCCGGGGCGGTGAGTCGTGCCGCCCGCCGCGGACCTGCCGGGGCCGCTGGCCGCGCTGGCACCGCTGCTGGAGCAGTACGGCTACCCGGTGGTCGCCCTGTTCGTGCTGCTCGACAACTGCGGGATCCCGGCGCCCGGGCAGACCGTCCTGGTGCTGGCCGCGGTCTTCGCGGGCACCGGCCACCTGGACTTCGCCGCCGTGGTGGCGACCGCCTTCGCGGCGGCGGTGGCCGGCAACACCCTGGGCCACCTGATCGGCGCCACCGGCGGCCGTGCCTTCGTGCACCGCTGGGGGCGGTACGTGCTGCTCACGCCGGAGCGGACGGCCCGCGCGGAGGTGTTCTTCGCCCGGCACGGCGGCAAGGTGGTGACGCTCGCCCGGTTCGTCGACGGGCTGCGGCAGACCAACGGCATCGTCGCCGGGACCACCGGGATGCCGTGGCCCCGCTTCCAGGTGTTCAACGTGCTCGGCGCCGCGCTCTGGGTGGGCGTGTGGGCGAGCGTGGGGTACCTGGCCGGCGCCCACGTCGGCACGGTCTGGCGGACGGCGGTGCGCTACCAGCTGTGGCTGCTGGTAGCGCTCGGCGCCGTCGCCGTGCTGTTCGCGGTCCGCCACCTGCTGCACCGCGGCCTGCTGGACCGCGGCCTGCTGCACCGGCGACGGCGGGGAGGTGGACGGGCGCGGTTGCGGGGGCCGCACCGGCCGGTGAGCCTGGAAACGATCACCTGGGAGGCGAGGATGGCCGATGTCAGGACTGGCCCGGGCCCCGGGTCCGGGGAGGTGCACCGGGCGCCCGCCGACCGGACCGTCGTCCTGGCCGTGCTCGCCGCCACCCTGGTGGTCCTGGGCGCGCAGGCGGCGGGCGGCACCAACGCCCGGCTGGTGCTGCTGCTGGTGTTCGTCCCCGCCCTGCTGGCCGGTCTGGGCACGCTCGCCCAGACCGTCGGTGCGGCGGTCTGGGTCACCACCGTCATCATCGTCAGCTCGGTGTTCTTCCCACCGGAGTCGATCAACGGCCGGGCGCTGACGGTGGCCACCGTCGTCGGTGCCTCCGCCGTCGCCGTGCTGCTCTGCGCCCGCCGGATCCGGCGCGAACGCGAGCTCCACCGGATGCGGCAGAGCGCCGTCGCCCTCCAGCGCCAACTCCTGCGCCCGCTGCCCGCGCTGACCTCCGACGTGCTGCTGCACGGCCGCTACCGGCCGATCGAGGAGGACGCCATGGTCGGCGGCGACCTCTACGACATCGCCGAGACGCCGTACGGCACCCGGGTCGTCATCGGCGACGTCCAGGGCAAGGGCCTGCCCGCGATCGGCACCGGCTTCGCCGTGCTCGGCGCCTTCCGCGAGGCGGCCTTCCGCGAGCCCGCGCTCACCGACGTCGCGCTCGCCCTGGAGAACGCGGTCACCCGGCACAACGCGTACGCGGCGCAGAGCGGCGAGGCCGAGCGCTTCGTCACCGCGACCGTGCTCTGCCTGGACCGCGGCCACGGCCTCGGCGTGCAGGCCGTCAACTGCGGCCACCTCGCCCCGTACCTGCTCGCCGGCGGGCGCGCGGAGGCCGTGCCGCTGGCGGCCGGCGTGCCGCTCGGGCTCGCCGACCTCGCCGGGGAGGTGCGGACCGTCCAGTGGTTCGACCTCCCCGCCGACGGGACGCTGCTGATGTTCACCGACGGGGTCACCGAGGCGGCGGACCGTGACGGCGTCTTCTACCCGGTCGAGCAGCGGTTGCGCACCCTGCTCGACCGCACCCCGGACCGGCTCCCGGAGGCCGTCGACGAGGACGTCACCCGCCACAGCCGCGGCCGCCGGCGCGACGACCTCACAGTCCTCGCCCTGCGCCGCAACCCCTCCGCCGACTCGGCTCGCTAAGACCTACCTCAGCGGGAAGACCTCGAAGGCGACGGCGAAGCGCGTCCCGAGCCGGGTGCCCGCTCCGCGGCCGGCGCCCTCCAGGAAGCCGCGGGCGTCCGACATCCCGCCGCCGAGGCCGGCCAGGTACGCCTTGTGGGCCTCCAGCGAGGCGACGCCGCGGTCGAAGTGCTCGGTGGTGTCCACCGCGTGGGCCGACTCGGGCGAGGACGCCGCCCAGATCTGCCGGACGCCGTTCCACGGCTCGTGGCCCTCGTCGACCAGCTCGCGGAAGACCCAGCGGTTGCCCGCGTCCCGCACCGCGTCCAGGGTGGCCCGGCCGACGGCAATGTGGTCGGCCTGGTTGAGGAAGACCCCGCCCCAGGTGTCGCGGAAGTTGCTGGTGATCACGATGTCCGGGCGGTGCCGGCGGACGGCTCGGGCGATGTCGCGGCGCAGCGGCAGGCCGTACTCGACGACGCCGTCCGGGTGGCCGAGGAACTCCACGGTGTCGACGCCGACGACGGCGGCGGAGGCGATCTGCTCGGCCTCGCGCAGCGGGCCGCACTGCTCGGGGTCCATGCCGTCGATGCCGGCCTCGCCGCTGGTGACCATCACGTAGACGACCTTCTTGCCCTGGTCCGTCCAACGGGCTACGGCGGCGGCACCGCCGTACTCCATGTCGTCGGGGTGGGCGACGACCACCAGGGCGGTCTGCCAGTCCTCGTCGACGGGCTCGAAGGGCGCGGGTGCCTGCTGCTCGGTCATGGTGGTGCTGCCTCTCCGTGGTGCCGGTGCGTGCAGTGGTGCAGTGGTGCAGTGGTGAAGCCGTTCGGTCGTGCGGTCGTACGGGCATTCGGTCGTACCGGACGCGACTCTAGAAGATCACCGAACCCGCCGCCGGGCGATCGCGGCGCACGGAGTGACGCGCTTGCCCTTGACGCGCACGTCAGGGGTTAGCGTCCACGCACCGCACGTCCTCACCTCCTGGAGGCCGCTCATGCCGTCACTGCCCGCCACCGCCCGCGAGGTCCGCCTCGTCGCCGTCCCCGACGGCCTGCCCACCCCCGACACCTTCGCCCTGGCCGAGGCCCCGCTGCCCGCCCCGGGCCCGGACCAGGTACTCGTCCGCAACCGGGCCTTCCTGGTCTACCCCGGCCTGCGCACCCTCGTCGGCGGCGCGGTCGAAGGCGCGCCGTTCACGTTCCGGCCGGGCGACCCGCTGGCCGGGCCCGCGGTCGGCGAGGTACTGGCCGCGCCGGCCGACAGCCCGCTGCGGCCGGGCGACCTCGTCACCCACCTGCTCGGCTGGCGCGACCACGCGGTGGCCGAGGCCGCCGCGTTCACCCGGGTGGACGACGGCTTCCCCGACCCTCTCGCCCTGCTCTCCCCCGGCCTCGCCGCGTACGGCGCGCTGACCCGCGCGGCGCGGGTGCGCGAGGGAGACGTCGTACTGGTCACCGGCGCGGCGGGGGCGATCGGCACGGTGGCCGGGCAGATGGCCCGGCTGCTCGGGGCCGGCCGGGTGATCGGCACCGCCGGCTCGGCCGCCAAGGCGAAGCGGCTGACCGAGGAGTTCGGCTACGACGCCGTGCTGGTGCGCGGGGAGGGCCCGATCGCCGACCGGCTGGCCGCGGCCGCCCCGGACGGCATCGACGTGCTGCTGGACATGGTCGGCGGCGAGCAGCTGACGGCGGCCGTCGACGCGGCCCGGCCGGGGGCGCGGTTCGCGCTGATCGGGGCGCTCGGCGGGCAGATGGATCCGGCGCGCCGCGGCGCCGACGCTCCCGCCGTGGTGGACACCTTCCGGCTGCTCACCCACAGCGTCACCGTGCACGGCATCGACGGGCAGCAGTACGCGGAGCTGGAGCCGGAGTGGTGCGACCGGCTCGGCGAGTGGCTGCGCGCCGGTCGGCTGACCGTCCCGATGACGGTCCTGCCGGGCATCGAGCAGGCCCCCGGAGCGTTGTCCCGGCTGATCGACGGTGACGTCTTCGGCGTCATGGTCGTCGAACTGTAGGCGGGACGCACCCGGGGAGGACGGATGACGGTCCGGATGAGGATCGGCGACGCGGCGGCGGCCGCGGGTACCACACCGCGGGCGCTGCGCTTCTACGAGGAGCGGGGCCTGCTTCCGCCGCCCGTCCGCACCGCCGCCGGCCAACGCGAGTACGGGCCGGACACGGTGACCCGGGTGCGGGTGATCCGCACGCTGCTGGCGCTCGGGCTGACGGTCGAGGACCTGGCGAGCCGGGCGCACCGGTTGGACATGCTCGCCGAGGACCCGCCGCGCAGTTGCGCGTCCACCGGCGAGTACGGGCCGGACACCTTCGAGCCGGTGATCGAGCAGCGGCTCGCCGTCCTGGACGCGGAGATCGCCCGGCTGACCCGGCTGCGCGAGAGCCTGGCCCGGCACACCGGGTCCGCCATCCCGTAGGCCGAACTCGGGGAAACTTCCAGAGAGTTCTCTGCAGACACCCCTATGCAGAGAACTCTCTGGACCCTACGATCCAGGCATGCCCACCGAAGAACCCGTCCAGCCCGAACGGCCGACGCGCCGGCTCGACGCGCGCAGCCTGCGCGGGCTCGCGCACCCCCTGCGAATGAAGATCTTCGAACTGCTGAACCTCGACGGCCCGGCGACCGCCACCCGGCTCGCCGAGCGGCTCGGCGAGAACACCGGCACCGTCAGCTGGCACCTGCGCCACCTCGCCGAGCACGGGTTCATCGAGGAGGAGACCGGGCGGGGCACCAAGCGCGAGCGCTGGTGGCGGCGCGTCCCCGTCACCAACCGCCTCGAAACCACCGACTTCCGGGACGACCCGGACACCCGTGGCGCGGTCTCGCTCTACCTGCACGAACTCGTCGGGCAGTACTTCAACCGGATCAACACCTACATCACCGAGGACTGGCCGGACGAGTGGCGCAACGCCGGCACCATCTCGGACTGGAGCCGGCTGCAGCTGACTCCGGACCAGCTCCACGCGCTCAACGACGAACTGTTCGCCGTCATCCAGCGTCACCTGCCGGACGAGAACGCCGAGCCCGACCCCGCGGCGCTGCCGGTCGTCCTCCAGCTCCAGTCCTTCCCCCGCCGCCCCGACCGGCCCGGCGGCATCGCGAACGCCGACGACGGGCAAGGGAGCGCCGACGACGGACAGGGGAGCGCCGAGTGAGCCGCGACGCCACCGCCCCCCGCGGCCTGCTGCGCCGCCACCGCGACTTCCGGCTGCTCTGGTGCGGCGAGACGGCCGGCAAGTTCGGCGCCTCCGTCACCGGCGTCGCCATGCCGCTGATCGCCGTCTCCGAACTGCACGCCTCCACCTTCGAGATCGGCCTGCTCAGCGCCGCCTCCTGGGCGCCCTGGCTGGTCATGGGGCTACCGGCGGGCGTCTGGGTGGACCGCTTACGGCGCCGTCCGGTCATGCTGGCCGCCGCGGGCGTCTCGCTCGCGCTGTTCGCCGCCGTCCCGATCGCCGGGTGGGCGGGCCGGCTGAGCGTCGGACTGCTGCTGGCCGTCGCCCTGCTCACCGGCACCGCCGCCGTCTTCTTCCAGACCGCCTACACCGCCTACCTGCCCGACCTGCTCTCCCCCGCCGACCAGCCCGAGGGCAACGCCAAGCTGCACGGCAGCGCCTCCGCCGCCCAGATCGCCGGCCTCGGCTCCGGCGGCCTGATCGCCCAACTCGCGGGCGCCGCCAACGGCATGTTCGCGAACGCCGCGACCTTCCTGGTGTCCCTGCTCTGCCTGGGCCGCATCCGGCACCGCGAGACGCCGCCCCGGCCGGCCGCCGAGCGCGATCTGCGCCGCGAGGTCGGCGAGGGCCTGCGACTGCTCGCCGGGGACCCCTGGATGCGCACCTTCACCCTGTTCGGCGCCGCCTCCAACCTGGCGCTGATGGGCTACCAGTCGATCCAGGTCGCCTTCCTGGTCCGCGAGGTCGGGCTCGCCCCGGGCACCGTCGGCGGACTGATCGCGGCGGCGGGCAGCGGCGGCGTCCTCGGCGCGTTCGCGGCCCGTCGGGTGGCCGCCCGGATCGGCACGGCCCGGGCGATGATCCTCTTCGAGCTGGGCCTGCCCTCGCTCGCCCTGCTCATCCCGCTCACCGGCACCGGCGCGGGCGTGCTCTGCTACGCCGTCGGCGGGTTCAGCGTCGCGGCGGGCGTGGTCGCCGGGAACGTCATCAAGTCCGGTTTCCAGCAGCGCTACTGCCCGCCCGAGCTGCTCGGCCGGATCGCCGCGAGCGCGGCCGTCCTCAGCTACGGCACCATCCCGCTCGGCGCCCTCCTCGCCGGCGCACTCGGCACCGCGCTCGGCCTGCGCCCCGCCCTGTGGATCACCACCGCCGGCGTGCCCCTGGCGGCGCTCGTCCTCCTCCTCTCCCCCATCGGCCGCACCCGCGACCTCCCCACCGCCCCCCGCTCGCCCGCGAGCCCCACCCTGGCCCCCTCACCCGCCACCGCCTGACCGCGCCGCACCCCCAACGCGGCGCCACCCGGCTGTCCCGCCACTTCGTCGACGGCGTCGAGGCCGCCGTGGCCAGGGCGCAGGAGCTCGCGGGCGATCGCGTGGTCGAGGTCGCCGCCGGCGAGGTCGGCGGCCAAGTGCTTGCCGCAGGCCTGATCGACGAGGTGCGCATGGACGTCGTACCCGTCGTGTCCGGCTCCGGCAAGCGCTACTTCGGGTCGGTCCACGCGCAGCACCTGCTGGAGGATCCTGACGTGGTGATCCAGGGCAACCCGGTGCTTCACCTGCGCTACCGGGTGCGTCGCTGACCGATCCGAGCGGGTGCGCGAAGCAGTCCGCTGCGAACCGTGGCACCGGATGGGGCGTGCGTGCCGCGGCCGGGAGGCGCGGACGCGGGGCCGTAGGTTGACGGCATGACACAGGATGACGCGCCGGGTGGCCGGCTCTCCCCTCCGAAGTGGCTGACCGCCGGGATGCGGCCGCAACCGGCGGCGGTGCCGTGGGCCGCGGTGGCCCGGGCCGCCGTGGCGCTGGCGGCGCCGCTGGCCGTCGGACTGGCGGCGGGGCGACCGGCGTACGGGGCGCTGGTGTCGATGGGCGCGCTGTCCGCCGTGATCGGCGACACCGCCGACGCCTACCGGATGCGGGTCTTCAACATCGCCGTGCCGCAGTTGTTCGGCGCGGCGGGGGTCGCCCTCGGCACCCTGGTGTTCGGGCGCGAGTGGGCCGCGGTCGCCGTCCTGACGCTGGTCGCGCTGGTCTCCGGGATGATCTCCTCGATCGGCTCGGTCGCCTCCGTCTCCGGTCTGCTGCTCCTGCTCAACGCCGTCGTCGGGGCGGGTCTGCCGATGCCGCACCCGTGGTGGAAGGCACCGCTGCTGCTGCTCGCCGGCGGGGCGGTGGTGCTGCTGCTCACGCTGTTCGCCTGGCCGCTGCGCGGCGGCCTGCCGGAGCGGGCGGCGGTGGCCGACAGCTACCGGGCCGTCGCCGCTTTCGTCCGCGCCGCCGGCACCCCGGAGCACGACGAACGGCGGCTGGCCGTCACCCGGTCGCTCAACGCCTCCTACGACCTGCTGCTCGCCCACCGCACCCGCCGGCACGGGCGCTCCCCCGGGCTGGCCCACCTGATCGCCCGGCTCAACGCGCTGATACCGGTCGTCGAGGCGGCCTCCGCCGCGAAACTGCGCCCGGCCCGGCTCGGCCCGCTGCCGGAGGCCTACCCGGCCGCCGTCCTGACGCTCGCCGACGCCGTCGAACGCGGCCGGACCGCCACCGCCCCCGCCCCCTCGCCCGCCGGCGCCGGCGCACCGGGCGACGACCCCGCCGCCCTCCTCGCCCTGCCTGCGCCCACCGGCCCGTCGGAACGGGCACTCGACCAGGCCCTGCGCTACGCGGCCGCCGTCGGCGCCGAGCCAGGTCCTGCGGACGCCGCCGTCCCCGACCGGCTCGGCCGCCCCGCCGCCCCCGGCGAGCGGGCCCGGCGCACCGCGCGGGCGGCGCTGCTCTCCGGCGCGTCCTGGCGGTACGGGCTGCGGCTGGCGCTCTGCATCGGCCTGGCCCAGGCGCTGGTCTCGGTGCTGCCGGTGCCCCGCTCGTACTGGGTCGCGCTGACCGTCACCTTCGTCCTGAAGCCGGACTTCGGCTCGGTGTTCTCGCGCGCCGTGCTGCGCGCCTTCGGCACCGCGCTCGGCCTGCTGGTCGCCATCCCGGTGCTCGCCGAGGTGCCGCGCGGCTGGTGGGACGTGCCGACCGTCGCAGTGCTGGCGGCGCTGGTCCCGGCGTTCTCGGCGAAGGGCTACGCCTTCCAGACGGCGGCCATCACGCCGGTCATCCTGCTGCTCTCCGACCTGCTCAACCACGAGGGCTTCGGCCTGGTGCTGCCCCGGCTGTACGACTCGCTGATCGGCTGCGGGATCGCGCTGCTGGCCGGCTACCTGTGCTGGCCGGAGTCCTGGCACACCCGGATCGGCGACCGGCTGGCCGACGCCGTCGCGGACGCCTCCGCGTACGTGGCGCTGGCCTTCGCCGGCGCCCCCGGACGCGACCAGCCGTCCCGGCCGCGCCGGCGCAGGCGGCTCTACCGTGACCTGTCGGCGGTCCGCTCCGAGTTCCAGCGCGCGCTCACCGAGCCGCCGCCGACCGGCACCCGGGCGGCGGCCTGGTGGCCGCTGGTGATCGCGGTGGAGCGGGTGGTGGAGGCGACCACCGCGACCCGGGTGCGGATCGAGCACGGGGTCCTGGCGCCGGCGCCGCAGGAGGTCGCCGCCATCGCCGACGACCTCGCCGCCCTCGCCGAGGCGCTGCGCACCGGCACGCCACTGCCCGCGCCGCCCGAGGACACACCCATCGGCGACGCACCCGCCGGCGACGCGCCCGCCGCACCCGCCGACGACGTCCTCGCCCCGCTGCGCCGCGAGGTCCGCGCGGCCTGCGCCATCGCCTCCCCGGTGCTCGGCTGACGGACGGAAGGAGGACGGAAGGAGGGGCGCCGGGCGCGCTCAGTCCTGGATCCGCCGCCACGGCCGGTCCGCCTCCAGGGCGAACGCCAGCTCCAGGAGCACCCGTTCCTCCCCGTGGGCCGCCGAGAGGTGGACGCCGATCGGCAGGCCCTCGGGGCTCGCGCCGGCCGGCAGGGCGACGGCGGGGCCGCCGGTGACGTTGTTGACCGGGGTGAAGGCGACGTAGCGGGTGAGCCGCTCGATCAGTTCCTCGAACACGACGTTCGGACTCAGGTGGCCGATCGGCGGCGCCACGTGCGCCAGCACCGGCGAGAGGATCACGTCGTGCGTGCGGAACATGTCCGCGTACGTCCGCTCGGCCGCGCGCAGCCGCCGCAGCACGCCCGGCACCCGGGCGAACTCGCGGTGGAAGACCCGCCGCAGGCCGGTGGTGAGCCCGTCCAGCCGGGCCGCCCGGAAGCCGGGGTCGACGGTCAGCCGGCCGGTGGTCGCGATCAGGAAGGCGATGTAGCCCCAGTAGAGGATGAAGTCCCGGGAGAACTCCGCCCCGAACGGCAGTCGCACCGGCGTCACCTCGTGGCCCAGCGCGGCGAGCCGGGCGGCCGTCTCCTCGACCGCCGCCCGGGTCGGGCCGTCGGTGGGCGCCGTCGGGGAGTCCAGCACCAGACCGATCCGCAGCCGCCGCGTGCCGGGGCCCTCGACCAGGCCGAGCGGGGGCAGCGCGGGGTTGCGGTGGTGGCGTTCGGCGGCGGCGAAGAACGCGGCGGTGTCGCGGACGGAGCGGGTCAGCACGCCGTCGGTGACCAGGTCGACCGGCAGCCGGCGGCCCTGGGCGTTGGGCACCAGCCGGCCGCGGGTGGGCTTGAGGCCGACCAGGCCGCAGCAGGCGGCGGGGATCCGGATCGAGCCGCCGCCGTCGTTGGCGTGCGCGATCGGGACGACGCCGGAGGCGACCAGCGCCGCCGCGCCGCCGGAGGAGGCGCCCGGGGAGTGCGAGGTCCGCCACGGGTTGCGGACCGGGCGGGCGGTGGCGTACTCGGTGGAGGCGTTGAGGCCGAACTCCGGCAGCCTGGTCTTGCCGAGCACGGACAGACCGGTGCCGAGGAACTGCTCGGCGAAGCCGGCGGTGCGGCGGGCGGGCTTGGCTCGGAAGGCCGAACTGCCCTGGCCGGTGGGCATGCCGCGCAGGTCGGTGTTGTCCTTGAGATAGCTGGGCACGCCGTACAGCGGCGCGTGCGCCTCCGACCCGTCCGCGCCGTGCGGCCGCCCGTACGCGGCGAAGGCGACCGGGGCGAGCGCCGCGTCGACCCGTCGGGCGCGGGCCGCGGCGGCCGCCGCCAGTTCGGCGGGGCTCACCTCGCCGGACCGCACCAGGGTGGCCAGGGCCACCGCGTCGTGCTCCCCCAGCGCGTCGTCCCCGTAGGCGTGCACCCGCTCGTCGGCCATCCGGACTCCCCATCCCTGCCAGTCGGTGGCGGCACCCGCCCGGTTCCCGCCTACCCGTCGGTAGTGCCGCGTGAGCCGAGCAGTCTAGGACGCGCACGGCCGCACGGAACAGCCCGGCGTGGCGTGGGCACGATCACGCCGTGCCGCCCGTTCGCTCCTGCGACGCTTCTGGGATCCCGACCGCCGGGCCCGACCCCCGGTGGCCCGCGTCAGCACCGTCACCACCGAAAGCTGGTCCGCATGATCGAGCTCGACTTCGACGGCAACGGCTTCCGCCGCAACGGCGCGCCGCACCGGATCGTCGCCGGCGCGCTGCACTACTTCCGGGTCCACCCCGACCTGTGGGACGACCGGCTGGCCCGGCTGCGCGCGCTGGGCGTCAACACGGTGGACACCTACATCCCCTGGAACTTCCACGAACTCCCCGGCGGTGAGCCAGACTTCACCGGCTGGCGGGACATCGCCCGGTTCGTCCGGCTGGCCGAGCGGCACGGCCTGGACGTCATCCTCCGCCCCGGCCCGTACATCTGCGCCGAGTGGGAGTTCGGCGGCCTGCCCGCGCGGCTGCTGGCCGCGGACGGGATCCGGCTGCGCAGCTCTGACCCGGCCTTCCTCGCCGCGGTGGACGGCTGGTTCGACGCCCTGGTACCCGAGTTGCTGCCGCTGCTCGGCAGTCGGGGCGGCCCGGTGGTGGCCGTCCAGGTGGAGAACGAGTACGGGAGCTACGGCAACGACGCCGCCTACCTGGCGCACCTGCGCGACGGGCTGGTGGCCCGCGGGGTGGACTGCCTGCTGTTCACCGCCGACGGCTCCGAGGACTTCATGCAGCAGGGCGGTGCGGTCCCCGGCCTGCTGGCCACCGCCACCTTCGGCTCCCGCGCCCCCGAACGCTTCGAGGTGCTGCGCCGGCAGCAGCCCCAAGGGCCCCTTGCGGCGATGGAGTTCTGGATCGGCTGGTTCGACCGGATCGGCGATCCGCACCACGTCCGGGACGCCGAGGAGGCCGCGGAGTCGCTGGACGAACTGCTCGCCACCGGCGCCTCGGTGAACCTCTACATGGCGCACGGCGGCACCAACTTCGGCCTCTGGGCGGGCGCCAACCACTCCGGCACCGGCCCGGACACCGCCGGCTTCGAGCCGACCACCACCAGCTACGACTACGACGCGCCGATCGGCGAGGCGGGCGAGCTGACCGAGAAGTTCCACACCCTGCGAACCGTCATCGGCAAGTACGTGCCCCTCCCGGACGTCGAACTCCCGGCCCCACCACCCCGGTTGGCGCCGCGCCGGCTCGGCCGTGCGACCGGCCGGGCCCGGCTGCTCGACTCCCTCGACGCGCTCTCCGCGCCCGTCCACCGCCCGACACCCGAGCCGATGGAGCGCCTCGGCCAGTCGCTCGGCCTGATCCACTACCGCACCCGCGTCCCCGGCCCGCGCCCCGAACTCCCCCTGCGCGTCGACGGCATCGGCGACCGCGCCCAGCTCTTCGCCGACGGCCGACCGCTCGGCGTCCTCGACCGCAACCGCCCGGGCGAGACCCTGCCGCTGGCCACCGGCCCGGCCGGCGTCACCCTGGACATCCTGGTCGAGGCGCTCGGCCGCGCCAACTACGGGCCCCAGCTGGACGACCGCAAGGGCATCCGGCGCGGCGTCTCGCACGAACGCCAGCGCCTGCACTCCTGGGAGATCCGCCCGCTGCCGCTCACCGACCTCAGCCCCCTGGCCTTCCACGACGCCCTCGAAACCGCCGACGGCGACCCCGCCTTCCACCGCTTCGAAACCGACCTCGACGCCCCCGCCGACGCCTTCGTCGCCCTCCCCGGCTGGGGCCGGGGCCTGCTCTGGCTGAACGGCTTCCTGCTCGGCCGCCACACCCACGAGGGCCCCCAGCGCACCCTCTACGCCCCCGCCCCGCTCTGGCGGCCGGGCCGCAACACCCTGGTCGTCCTCGAACTCGACCGCCACGGCGAGTCGTTGGAACTGCGCGACGAACCCGACCTCGGCCCCACCACCCGCGCCCCCAGCGCCGACTACTGAGCGCGCCCGGGGCCCGGGGGGAACCGCCCGGCCCCGGGCCCCGGCGGGCTACTCGACGGTGACGCTCTTGGCGAGGTTGCGGGGCTTGTCGACGTCGCGCTTCAGGGCGACGGCGGCGTGGTAGGCGAGCAGCTGGAGCGGAATGTTGAGGAGCAGCGGGTCCAGCTCGGGCTCGCTCTTGGGGACCAGCACGCAGTGGTCGGCGAGCCTGGCCTCGGGGCGGCGGTGGGCGATGGCGAGGACCTTGCCGGAGCGGGCCTTGATCTCGCCGAGGGTGGTGAGGTTCTTGTCGAGCAGCTCGTCGTCCGGGACCAGGGCGACGGTGGGCAGCTCGGCGCTGATCAGAGCCAGCGGGCCGTGCTTCAGCTCGCTCGCCGGGTAGGCCTCGGCGTGCACGTAGGAGATCTCCTTGAGCTTCTGCGCGCCCTCGCGGGCGACCGGGTAGCCGCGCACCCGGCCGATGAACATCATCCCGGTGGAGTCGGCGTACTCGGCGGCGAGGGCCGCGATCTCCTCGCTCTGCGCGAGGACCTCGCGGATCTGGCCGGGCAGCGCCTTGAGGGCGGAGACGATCCGGCGGCCGTCGGCGGGCGAGAGGTCGTGGATCCGGCCGAAGTGCAGGGCGAGCAGCGCGAAGGCGACGACGGTGGAGGTGAACGCCTTGGTGGAGGCGACCGAGATCTCCGGTCCGGCGTGCAGGTAGATGCCGCCGTCGCACTCGCGGGCGATGGCGCTGCCGACGGTGTTGACGACGCCGAGCACCCGGCCGCCCTTGCGCTTGACCTCCTGGACGGCGGCGAGGGTGTCGTAGGTCTCGCCGGACTGGCTGACCGCGATGTAGAGGGTGTCGGCCTCGATGACCGGGTTGCGGTAGCGGAACTCGGACGCGGGCTCGCTGTGTGCGGGGATGCGGGCCAGCTCCTCGATGAGCTGGGCGCCCATCTCGCCGGCGTAGTAGGCGGAGCCGCAGCCGAGGATCTTCACCCGGCGGATCTCGCGCAGCTCGCGGGCGTCCAGGTCGAGGCCGCCGAGGTGGGCGGTGGCGAACCGCTCGTCGAGGCGGCCGCTGAGGGTGCGCTCGACGGAGCCGGGCTGCTCGTGGATCTCCTTGAGCAGGAAGTGGTCGTAGCCGCCGGTGTCGTAGGAGTCGATCTCCCAGTCGACCGTGGACGGCTGGCGGTGGGTGGTACGGGCGTCCTCGGTGAAGGTGCGGAAGCCGTCGGCGCGCACGGTGGCCAGCTCGCCGTCCTCCAGGTGGACGACCTGGCGGGTGTAGCGGACCAGGGCGGAGACGTCGGAGGCGACGAACATCTCCTTCTCGCCGATGCCGAGCACGATCGGGCTGCCGTTGCGGGCGACCACGACCCGGTCGGGCTGCCGGGCGTCGAGGACGGCGATGCCGTAGGTGCCGACCACCTTGCCGAGGGCGGCCCGTACGGCGTCCTCCAGCTCGCCGCCCTCGGCGGCGTGGGCGGCGACCAGGTGGGCGAGCACCTCGGTGTCGGTCTCGGAGCGGAAGACCGCGCCGTCGGCGGTGAGCCGGGCGCGCAGTTCGTCGGCGTTCTCGATGATGCCGTTGTGGACGACGGCGATGCGCTCGGCGTTGTCCAGGTGCGGGTGGGCGTTGGCGTCGCTGGGGACGCCGTGGGTGGCCCAGCGGGTGTGGCCGATGCCGGTGGTGCCCTTGAACCGGGCGGGGACGTCGGCGGCGAGGTCGGCGACCCGGCCCTTGACCTTGCGGACCTTGATGCCACCGGTGCGCCCGGCGACGGCGACGCCGGCCGAGTCGTAGCCGCGGTACTCCAGCCGGGCCAGGCCCTCCAGCAGGAAGGGCGTCGCGTCCTTGGGGCCGATGTAGGCCACGATTCCGCACATGGTGGACTCCTTGGTTGCGTGGGTACGAGGGCGGCCGGGCGGGCCGTGCCGACAAGACGTGAACGCGGGCCGGGCCGCCGAACCGGCCGGCCCGGTAGCCCGGCAGCCCGGTCAGCCGTAGACGATCCGGCGCAGCTGGCGGGCCGAGAGCCCGGGCGCCGCGACCCGGCGGGCGGGCAGCTCCTCGGCGAGCCGGGCGAAGATCCGCTCGTTGGTCAGGCCGCGTGCCTGCAGTTCGCCGTGGCGGCGCCGGACGTACTCCTCGGTGGTCTCGGAGAAGTACGCCAGCACCTCCGCCACCACCCGCGCCGCCTCCCGGGGCCCGAGCGGGCTGGTCCGGGTGAGGTGGGCGAGCAGGTCTTCGTGAGGGTGCGAGGGGCCGGGCGAGCTGGACACGAGTGGGGAGCCTAGGTGCCCCGCCGCCGAAAGATCAAAGATCCTGCCCGAAATCGGGCAGGATCTCTCAGCGTTCGAAGCATGAACGGGGGTCTTGTAGCCGCACGGGTGACCACGTAGCGTGATGACTTGCTCACACACCGGGGGGCCGGGGGAGGAACGGGAGCGTCGGAAGAGTGTCGGAAGAACCGGAGGCTTGCTGATGTGCGGGATCACCGGATGGGTCGCCTACGACCGCGACCTGACCCTCGAACAATCGGTGCTCGACGCCATGACGGACACCCAGCTCTGCCGCGGCCCGGACTCCGGCGGCGTCCACCTGGAGCGGCACGCCGCGCTGGGCCACCGCCGCCTCGCCGTGATCGACCCGGAGGGCGGCGTCCAGCCGATGACGGCCGAGCACGACGGCCGGCTGCTGGCCGCCCTCAGCTACAGCGGGGAGGTGTACAACCACCACGAACTGCGCGCCGAACTGGAGGCCGCCGGGCACCGCTTCCGCACCCGCAGCGACACCGAGGTGGTGCTGCGCGCCTACCTGGAGTGGGGCGAGCACCTGGCCGAACGGCTCAACGGCATGTTCGCCTTCGCCGTCTGGGACGCCCGCACCGAGGAGCTGCTGCTGGTCCGCGACCGGATGGGCGTCAAACCGCTGCACTACCACCCGACACCGGACGGCGTGGTCTTCGGCTCCGAGCCGAAGGCGCTGCTCGCCCACCCCGCGGTACGCCCGGTGGTGGACCTGGACGGGCTGCGCGAACTGCTCGCGCTGACCCGTACCCCGGGGCTCACCCCGTACCGCGGCATCGCCGAGGTCCGGCCGGGCCACGTGGTCCGGGTGCGCCGCCAGGGCCTCACCGACCGGCGCTACTGGGCGCTGGAGGCCCGCGAGCACACCCAGGACCTCGCCACCACGATCGGCACCGTCCGGGCGCTGCTGGAGGACATCGTCCACCGCCAGCTGGAGGCCGACGTCCCGCTCTGCTCGCTGCTCAGCGGCGGCCTGGACTCCAGCGCGGTCACCGCCCTGGCCGCCCGGTCGCTGCGCGCCGCCGGCGCCGGACCGATGCGCTCCTTCGCGGTCGACTTCACCGGCCACTCCGAGCACTTCGCCCCGGACGCCGTGCGCACCACCCCCGACGGCCCGTACGCGGAGATGCTCGCCCGGCACGTCGGCGCCGAGCACCGGGTGATCGAGCTGGACTGCGCCGCCATCGGCGACCCGGCGCAGCGGCTCGCCACCCTGCGCGCCCGGGACCTGCCGGGCGGCGTCGGGGACATGGACGCCTCGCTGCTGCTGCTCTTCCGCGGGGTGCGCGAGCGCTCCACGGTGGCGCTGTCCGGCGAGTCCGCGGACGAGCTGTTCGGCGGCTACCGCTGGTTCCACGACCCGGAGATGGTCGGAACGGACGACTTCCCTTGGGCGGCCGTGCTGAGCAGCCTCGGCGGCCCCGGCAGCGGACCGCGCGAACAGCTGCTCGACCGGGAGCTGCTCGGCAAGCTCGACCTGCCCGGCTACCGGCAGGCCCGCTACCGGGAGGCGCTCGCCGAGGTCCCGCACCTGCCGTCAGCCGACCCCCTCGAACGGCGGATGCGGGAGGTGTCGTACCTCAACCTGACCCGTTTCGTCCGCATCCTGCTGGACCGCAAGGACCGGATGAGCATGGCCACCGGCCTGGAGGTGCGGGTACCGTTCTGCGACCACCGGCTGGTGCAGTACGTCTTCAACACGCCGTGGTCGATGAAGTACTTCGACGGCCGGGAGAAGAGCCTGCTGCGCGCGGCCGTACGGGACGTGCTGCCGGACGAGATCGCCGACCGGAGGAAGAGCCCGTACCCGATCGTGCAGGACCCGCGCTACCCGCAGCTGCTGCGCGGCGAACTCGCCGCACTGGCCGCCGACCCCGGCTCCCCCGGCCTCGCCCTGCTGGACCGGCGGGCGGTGTCGGACGCGCTCGCGCCCGACACCGACCCGCAGTCGGTGCGGCTGGCGACCGATCTGGCCCTGGACCTCGACGCGTGGCTGACCGAGTACCAGGTCTCGCTGGAGCTCTGAGAGGGGCGGCCGGACGGCGCGGGCACCGCCGCGCCGCCCGGCCCCGCACCGACCCCGCACCGGGCCCGTACAGCCCCGCGCCACCGTCCGTGACCAGCCGCCATCCCGCCTCGTTGACCAGGAGGGGCGTGCGATAGCGTCGCCGACACCTCCCGAATGGCGGCCGATAACACGGAATCCCAAGCCCGTGCCGTCAGGATGGGGAGAGTCCCGTCCGTCTCGATCCGCCGGGGGATCTCCGTCATGCAACCGCGAGCCTTCGCGATCGTCACCGCCCTGCTGCTCGGGGTCCTCGGCCTGGGGTCGGTGGCCGTCACCGACTGGACGCCCGAGCCGGTCACCGCCGCGGTGGCCGAGCCGGCCGCCCCCGGCGCCGCCCCCGGCACGGCGGCCGCCGGCGCCGCGCAGCCGGCCGCGGGCGCGACCGCGACCGCGAGCGCCGACCCGGCGGTGTGGACCCGCTCGACGCTGCGCAACAAGCTGATGGCCGAGATGGAGGCCACCGACCCCGGCATCGCCCTGGCCGAGCTCGACAGGATCACCAAGCAGCTGCCGTACACCGTCCGGTTCTGCCACCCGATCGCCCACGAGCTCGGGCACGCGGCGGTCAAGCGCTTCAACGCCGACTTCCAGAAGGTCATCTCCTTCCCGCACGAGACCTGCGCGGCCGGCTATCTGCACGGCGCCGTCGAGGAGATGCTCAACGCCTCCGCCCAGCCGGAGACCGACCTGGTCAAGCTCTGCGCGCCCAAGAACAGCGGCCCGTGCATCCACGGCGTCGGCCACGGCACGATGTTCGTCGCCAAGCAGGACGTCGCCAGGGCGCGGGAGCTGTGCAACACCTTCACCACCGACCAGAACCGGATCCGCTGCTCCGAGGGCCTGTTCATGCAGCTCTTCGGCCCGGACGAGGAGGACGAGAAGGCGAAGGCCAACCTCCCCGCCGACAAGCTCGCCCAGGACCCGCTCTACCCGTGCAAGGAGCAGCCGGCGCTGTTCCAGTCCGCCTGCTTCTTCTACGCGCCGACCTTCTACCTCTCCTCCCACGACTACCCGAACCACCCCGAGGTGTACGCCGAGGCCCTGAAGTGGTGCCTGAACGGCAAGGCCTCCGGCGGGTCGGTGGACTGCAGCCGCGGCGTGGGCTCGCGCACCATGAAGTACAACCTGGACCGCGAGGACTGGGCCGCCCAGCAGTGCGCGACCGCCGCGGACGGCTGGCAGCGCAAGGCCTGCGCGGAGGGCCTGGTCAGCTACTACACGGTGAACTACACGGACGCGGGGGCGGCCGGCCGGCTCTGCGCCAAGTTCAGCGACAAGGAGATGCAGGGCTACTGCCGCTCGGCGAGCGGCCTGTCCGGCTCACTGGACTGACACCCGCCGTCCCGCCGTCCCACCTGTCGGGCCCGCGCCGCACGGCGCGGGCCCCCTTCCGTAGGATCGCGGGGACCGGGTGCGCCGAGGACGCCGCGCCACCAGGCCCGCACCCTCCCGGAGCCGCACATGACCTCCGACGACTCCCGCGCCGACGACGGCTCCCGCGGCACCGGCTCCCGGCAGGCCGACGACTTCCGCGCCGCCGCGCACACCGCCGCCGACCTGGCCGCCGACCACCTGGCCGGGCTGGCCGCCCGCCCGGTCTGGCAGCCGATGGACGACGCCGCCCGCCGCACCCTGCTGGACGCCCCGCTCCCCGCCGCCGGCCGCCCGCTCGCCGAGCTGCTGGACGCGGTCGGCCGCGACGTCCTGCCGTACCCGATGGGCAACGGCCACCCGCGGTTCTTCGGCTGGGTGAACTCGGCCCCGGCCCCGGCGGGCGTGCTCGCCACCCTGGCCGCCGCCGCGATGAACCCCAGCTCGGCCGGCGGCGACCACGCCGACGTCCACCTGGAGCGGGCCGTGGTCCGCTGGATCGCCGAACTGGTCGGATTCCCGCACCCGGCCGGCGGCGGACTGCTCACCTCCGGCACCTCGATGGCGACCATCGTCTGCCTGGCCGCCGCCCGCGACCGGGCCGCGCGCGCCGCCGGGTGGGACGTCCGCGAGGACGGCCTGGCCGGGATGCCGCCGCTGGTCGGCTACGTCACCGGCGAGACCCACTCCTGCGTCCGCAAGGCCGCCGAGCTGCTGGGCCTCGGCAGCAGGCACCTACGCGCGGTGGCCACCGGCCCGGACGGGCGGCTCGACCTCGCCGACCTGCGCGCGGCCGTCGCCCGCGACCGGGCCGCCGGGCTGCTGCCCTTCCTGGTGGTCGCCTCGGCCGGCACGGTCGGCACCGGCGCGGTGGACGCCTTCGACCCGATCGCCGACCTCTGCGCCGAGGAGCGGCTCTGGCTGCACGTGGACGGCGCCTACGGGGCGTTCGGCGTGCTGGACCCGGTGATCGCGCACCGCTACGCCGGGCTCGGCCGGGCCGACTCGCTCGCCCTCGACCCGCACAAGTGGCTCGGCGTCCCGGTGGACTGCGGCTGCGCGCTGGTCCGCGACCCCGCCGGGCTGCGCGCCGCCTTCAGCCTGGTCCCCTCCTACCTGCGCGACGAGGCCGCCGGGGACCTCGGCTGGTTCTCCGAGTACGGCACCGAGCAGACCCGCCCGTTCCGCGCCCTCAAGGTGTGGGCCACCATCGCCCACCGCGGCCGCGACGGGCTGGCCCGGGACATCGCCCGCACCACCGCGCTCGCCCGCCTGCTCGGCGAACTCATCGCCCAAGAACCCGAGTTGGAGCTGCTCGCCGAGGTCCAGACCTCCATCGTGGCGTTCCGTCTGCGCCCGCCCGGCCTCACCGGCCCCGCCCTGGACGCCGTCAACCGCGAACTGCCCGCCGCCGTCCAGCGCCGCGGCCGCGCCTTCGTCACCGGCGCGCGCCTCGGCGGCCACGAGATGCTCCGCGCCTGCCTGCTCAACCCGGCCACCACCGAGGCGGATCTGGAACTCCTCGTTCAGGAAGTGAAGACCGCGGGCACCGAGGTCGCCGCGGCACTGCACCATTAACCGACAGGTCACGGGGGATTCGTGATCGTGAAACACCGGGGCGGCAGATTGATGGCATGGAGCGCCTGGAGAAGCCGAAGCCCGGAACCGTCCCGACCACGAACCCCTCCCGTGCCCAGCGCCGCGGCGCCCGCGGCCACCGGTGGCGGCGCGACGCGGTGGAACTCGCCGCCGTCTTCCTCTCGGTGACCACCGCCGACCTGGTGGCCAAGCTCGTGGTGCACGGCCCGGACGGTCCGGTCGTGCTCGCCGCGTCCGCCACCGCGCTGCTCGCCACGGCGCTGTTCCACACCTGGTGGTCGCACCGCCACCGGTTGCACGGGCCGCCCGCGCCCGACGCGCCCGCGCCACCGCCGACCGGAACGGCGGCGCAGGCCGAGCCGGCGAAGGAGCCGCTGAAGGGGCCGCTGCACGACTTCGAGGAGACCGCGCTGTGGCGGGTCCGCACCACGGTGCAGGACTCCCCCGGCAGCCTGGCCCGGGTCTGCGCGGCCTTCGCGGCGCGGCGGGTGAACATCGTCTCGATGCAGTCCCACCCGCTGCCGGCCGGCGCCGTGGACGAGTTCTTCGTCCGCGCCCCGCGCTCGCTGGCCCGGGCCGACCTGACGGCGCTGGTGGCCGGGGCCGGCGGGCACGACATCTGGACCGGCCCGGCCGACGCCCACGACCTGGTGGACGTGCCGACCCACGTCCTGGCGCTGGCCACCCGGACCGCGCTGGACGCCGCCGAGCTGCCGATCGCGCTGCGCCAGCTGTTCGGGCGGTGCGGCATCCGGCAGTACCCGGGCGCGGCCGCGCGCGGCGCCGCCGGGGTGGACGGGCACGTGCTGAGGCTGCCGGTGCCCTCCGGGGACCTCATCGAGCTCACCCGCCCGCAGCTGCCGTTCACCCCGACCGAGTTCGCCAGGGCGCAGGCCCTGGTGGAGCTGGACACCCTGCTCGGCCCCCGGGTGCCGGACGTCCGGGCCCGGCTGAGCCTGCCGGCCGGCGCCGACCTGACCGTGCGGCGCGCGGACGCGGCCGACAAGGGGGCAGCGCTGGCGATGCACCACCGCTGCTCCCCCGACACGCTGCGCAAGCGCTACCACGGTCCGGTCCGGGACGCCGACCGCTATCTGGACCACCTGCTGGACGCCCGGCACGGCCAGACGCTGGCGGTGGAGGCCGCCGACGGGCGGATCGTCGCCCTCGGGCACCTGATGTGGGACGACGAGGGCGCCGAGGTGGCGGTGCTGGTCGAGGACGCCTGGCAGCGGCGCGGGCTGGGCCTGGACCTCATGCGGCGGATGTCGGCGCTGGCCCTGGAGGCCGGGGTGGAGACGGTGTACGCGGTCACCCAGTCGTCCAACTCGGGGCTGATCGCCACCATGCGCCGGCTGGCGGCGCCGCTGGACTACCAGGTGGAGGACGGCACGCTGGTGATCACCGCGCACCTGGCGGAGGCCGCCGAGGAGCTCCCGGTCCCCTGGCAGACCCGCCCGGGCCGGTGAGCAGGCGAGCAGGGCCGACCGGCGCCGCCAACCAGGCAGGTAATCATCAGGTCATTTCTTCACCACACCCTCACCAAGGGCCTCCCCCACCCCCGCGCACGGAACCGCGGCGCCCCGCTCACGCGTCCCCCACGGCGAACGGCCCCTCCGTACACCGCCGGTCCTGACCCCGGGTCAGGACCGCCCGGACGGGCTCTCCGGGCACGTCGCAGCAGGCGGCGCGGGGTCCGGGGCGCCGAGCCCGGCGGCGGAGTCGGTAGGCTGATCCCGTCCCCGCCGCCCGACGGCCCGTAGTCCGGCCCCCGGGCGGTGCCGCAGCAAGGAGGAACCACTGAGCATGGCAGGCACCGAATCGGAGCCCACAGGCGCACGCGACGCCTCGCTGCCGGCGCGCGCGAAGATCGCGGTGACCGCCGGCAAGGTGGCCGCCGCCGTCTCCCGCAAGGCCGGGCGCGGCAGCGGCTCGGTGATCGGCGGCAAGGTCGCCCTGAGGCTCGACCCCGATCTGCTCGCCACCCTCGCCGAGAACCTCGACGTGGTCCTGGTCAGCGCCACCAACGGCAAGACCACGACCACCCGCCTGATCGCCGAGGCGCTGCGCGCCGCCGGCCCGGTGGTCTCCAACGCGCTGGGCGCCAACATGCCGGCCGGCATCACCTCCGCCCTGGCCGGCGGCTCGGACGCCCGCTTCGGCGTCATCGAGGTCGACGAGAAGTACCTGTCGATGGTGGCCCGGGACACCCGCCCCAAGGCGATCGCCCTGCTCAACCTCTCCCGCGACCAGCTCGACCGCGCCGCCGAGACCCGCATGATGGCGGAGAAGTGGCGCGAGGGCCTCCAGGACACCGAGGCCGTGGTGATCGCCAACGCGGACGACCCGCTGGTGACCTGGGCCGCGTCCTCCTGCAAGAAGGTGGTCTGGGTGGCCGCCGGACAGGCGTGGAAGGAGGACGCCTGGTCCTGCCCCGCCTGCGGCGGCGTGATGCAGCGCCCCGGCGACGACTGGTTCTGCCAGGAGTGCGGCTTCCGGCGCCCCAACCCGCACTGGGCCCTCCAGGGCACCCATGTGATCGACCCGCAGCGCGGCGCCTGGCCGATCCAGCTCCAGCTGCCCGGCCGGGCCAACCTGGCCAACGCCACCAGCTCCGCCGCCGTCGCGGCCGTGTTCGGCGTCTCCCCGCAGGTCGCGCTGGAGCGGATGCGCTCGGTCACCGCGGTGGCCGGCCGCTACGACGTGGTCCAGTACCAGGGCCGGGACATAAGGCTGCTGCTGGCCAAGAACCCGGCCGGCTGGCTGGAGACCTTCTCGCTGATCGACGGCCCGCCGACCCCGGTGGTGCTCTCGGTCAACGCGCTCGACGCCGACGGCACCGACACCTCCTGGCTGTGGGACGTGGACTACGAGCGGCTCGCCGGGCACCCGGTGTTCGTGCTGGGCCAGCGCAAGCTGGACCTGGCGGTGCGCCTGGAGGTCGCCGGGCTGCAGTTCCACGTGGTGGACTCGCTGGAGCAGGCCGTCCGGATGGCCCCGCCCGGCCGGATCGAGGCGATCGCCAACTACACCGCCTTCCAGCAGCTGCGGAAGGTCGTGGCCGGCTGATGCCGGACCGGCGCCCCGCAGCCCCAGCAGCCCACCGCACGTACGTCATGGAAGGCCTTCGAGGATGAGTGAGAGCAGCCTGCGCGTGGTCTGGGTCTACCCCGACCTGCTCAGCACCTACGGCGACCGGGGCAACGCCCTGGTCGTGGAGCGCCGGGCCCGCCAGCGCCATCTCAACGTGACCCGGATCGACGTCCGCTCCGACCAGGCGGTGCCCACCAGCGGCGACATCTACCTGATCGGCGGCGGCGAGGACCGTCCGCAGCGGCTCGCCGCCGAGCGGCTGCGCAACGACTCCGGGCTGGTGCGGGCCTCGGAGAACGGCGCGATCATCTTCGCGGTCTGCGCCGGCTACCAGATCCTCGGCCACGAGTTCGTCAACGACCTCGGCCAGCGCGAGCCGGGCCTGGGCCTGCTGGACGTGTGGACCGCCCGCGGCGAGGGCGAGCGCTGCGTCGGCGACGTGCTGGCCGACGTGGACCCGCGGCTCGGCCTGCCGCAGCTGACCGGGTTCGAGAACCACCAGGGCGTGACCCACCTCGGCCAGGGCGTCAACCCGCTCGCCCGGGTCACCGCCGGCCGGGGCAACGGCACCGGCGACGGCACCGAGGGCGCCTGGCGGGACACCGTCTTCGGCACCTACCTGCACGGCCCGGTGATGGCGCGCAACCCCGCGGTCGCCGACATGCTGATCAAGCTGGCGCTGGACGTGAACGCCCTGCCGCCGGCCGACACCACCTGGTACGACGCGCTGCGCGCCGAGCGCATCGCGGCCACGACGCGCCCCGCGTAGCACGCTCCGCGCCCGTCCGCCGGGTGCCCGCCATGCGGTCACCCGGTCCACGGACGGGCCGGAACGTACGACAATGGGGCTGCCCCTCCCCGGGGCTGCCGGCTGCACACCCTCCTCGGCAGCAGGCTGCAATTCCACGCGGGGGCGCCGACGGCGCCGCTCCCGCGTCGGCTCCTGCCCGGCCGGACGCAGGGGCCGTATGCTCGACATCCACGGCCGGTTCCGGATGCCATGTCCGAATCCGGCCGGTCCTTCACCCGGCGGCCATCTCCGCGTCGTCCCGACGCGGGAACGGCTCGCTACGGTGGCGGTCCGTCGTCCCAGCCTGTAGTCCGGCCGTTCCTCGGTTCTGCTCGGGAGTTGCAAAGCAATGCGTATTGGAGTGCTGACCAGCGGCGGTGACTGCCCCGGCCTGAACGCGGTGATCCGCTCCGTGGTCCACCGGGGGGTGGTCGACCACGGCGACGAGATCATCGGGTTCGAGGACGGCTGGCGAGGTTTCCTGGAGGGGCAGCACCGGCCCCTGACCCTGGACTCGGTGAGCGGCATCCTCGCCCAGGGCGGCACGATCCTCGGTTCCTCCCGGGTGCAGCCCAGCCACCTGCGCGACGGCGTCGAGCGCGCCAAGCAGTACTGCGCGGACCTCGGCCTGGACGCGGTCATCCCGATCGGCGGCGAGGGCACCCTGAAGGCCGCCAAGCTGATGAGCGACGCGGGCCTGCCGATCGTCGGCGTGCCGAAGACCATCGACAACGACATCGCCTGCACCGACGTCACCTTCGGCTTCGACACCGCCGTGTCGGTCGCCACCGAGGCGCTGGACCGGCTGAAGACCACCGCCGAGTCGCACCAGCGGGTCATGGTCGTCGAGGTCATGGGCCGGCACACCGGCTGGATCGCCCTGAACGCCGGCATGGCGGCCGGCGCGCACGCGATCGTCGTCCCGGAGCGCCCGTTCCACATCGAGAAGCTCACCGACGTCGTCCGGGAGCGCTTCGACCGGCAGAAGAAGTTCGCGATCGTGGTCTGCGCCGAGGGCGCCAAGCCCGAGCCCGGCACCATGCACTGGGAGGAGGGCACCAAGGACATCTACGGCCACGAGCGGTTCACCGGCATCGCCACCCAGCTCTCCCGCGAGCTGGAGCACCGGCTCGGCAAGGAGGCCCGTCCGGTGATCCTCGGCCACACCCAGCGCGGCGGCACCCCGACCGCCTACGACCGGGTGCTCGCCACCCGCTTCGGCTGGCACGCCGTGGAGGCCGTCCACAAGGGCGCCTTCGGGCACATCACCGCGCTGCAGGGCACCAGCATCAACCTGGTGCCGCTGGGCGAGGCGGTGGCCGAGCTGAAGACGGTTCCGGCCGACCGCTACCTGGAGGCCGAGACGGTCATCTGACCGCCCCCGCTCCCCCGTGGAGCCCCCCTGCGGACCGGAGCCCCGGCCCCCGAGCGCGCGAGTCTCGGGGGCCGGGGCCGTTCCCGGCGTCCGCCCCGCCCCGTGGCGGGACGGACGGATCAGAACCCGGTGTCGTAGGTGTACAGGGCGCTGTGGTTCAGCAGGTCGGCCGGGGAGACGGTGTTCCACGGCTTCATCGGCTCGTTGAGGTCCACCACGTCCGGCGTACCGGCCGTCGGCAGGTAGCCCTGGCCCGGGTTGCGCTTCTGCCACTCCGACCAGAGCTTGTCGACGAAGCAGTGGTGCAGCCAGAACACCGGGTCGTTGGGCGACACCCCGGTGGCCATCTGGCCGCCCACCCAGACGTGCACCCGGTTGTGCAGGTTGACGCCGCGCCACCCCTCCAGGTTGTTGCGGAAGCCGGACGAGGAGCTGTTCCACGGCGCGGCGTCGTAGGTGGTGATGGCGAGCACCGACTCGGCGTCGGGCCGGGTGGGCAGCTGGGCCACCCCGGCGCCGAGCTGGCGGCGCAGGTAGGTGCGGCTGTCGACGTTGACGTTGAGCGTCCAGTTGCCGGTGGAGAAGGCGAACGGACCGGTGGTCACCTGACCGTCGCTAGCCCGGCCGTTGCCGCCCAGGAAGTCGGCGCCCCAGAGGCTGGAGGCGGTGGAGCGGTCCGCGGTCCAGTCCCAGTACGGCAGGTTGACGCTGGGGTCGATGGCCTGGAGCGCCTGCTCGAACTGGAGCAGGTACTTGCGGTGCCAGGGCAGGAAGGACGGCGAGCGGTGGCCGGTGCGCTCGCCGTTGTCGACGTCGCTGAGGATGAACTGGTTGTGCGTGGTGACGAACGGGTCGTACCCGCCGTTCGCCTTGAGCGCCAGCACCGCGTCGACGAAGGCGCGCTTCTCCTGGGTCGTCAGGGTCGCCTGGTTCTTGCGGACTCCCATGAGTCCCCCCTCTTGTGGTGGGTGTCGGTGTCGGGTGGTGGCCGGATCAGGCGGTCGCGACCGGGACGAGCGTGGCGCCCTGGAGGTCGTTGACGGCGGCCCGCGCGAGCGCGCGGGGCGTCGCGAAGGTCTGGTAGTGGTTGACGACGCTGATCCAGGTGCCGTCGGCGTTGCGCATCATGTGCAGGTCCTCGCCGTCGATCCGCACCTCGTAGCCGGTGCCGTTCCCGGTGCCGCCGTGCCGGTGGCTCCCCCCGTCAACCGGGCGGCCCTGGATCCGCCGGCCCTGGAAGATTTCGTCGAAGCTGTCGGAAGCGCCGGGATCGGCGGCCGTGGCCGCCCCTCCTCCCGGGCCGGCGACGCCGATCACGACCGTCCCGGCGGCGACGGCCAGGGCGGCCCCGGCCCCCTGGAGCATCCGCCGACGGGTCAGCTCGGTACCGGTGCCGTGGGTGTCCTCGGACATGCCAAATACCCCCTCGTGTGCCTTCGCTTTTGTTAAGGCACTGTTCACAAACGATTGGTGAATCGTCAATCAAAGGCGATTTCTAGATCGGAACCGCCAATTCGATGCTCGCAAGGCGCCATGACCTAGGGAACAGCCGATCGGCGGGGGTACGGAGGGTTGTGCGCACATTCGGTCATCTTTTGCTCTACCTTGACCGGTGGACCAGAGCGGACCGGACCCACGGAAGGACCCAGGCGATGGAGATCCTCGCGTACGGCGTACAGGCGGATGAGCGGCCGCTGTTGGAGAAGGCGTTCGCGGACCGCCACGAACTGCGCTGCCTGTCCGTCTTCCTCAACCACGACACCGCCCCGCTGGCCGCCGGCTACCCGGCCGTCAGCAGCAGCGTGAACGCCGAGCTGGACGCCGGGACGCTGGCGGTGCTCGCCGAGGGCGGCACCAGGCTGATCGCCCAGCGCTCCACCGGCTTCAACAACATCGACCTGGACGCCGCCGCCGAACTCGGAATGACCGTCGCCCGGGTCTCCCATTACAGCCCGTACGCCGTCGCCGAGCACGCCTGGGCGCTCGCGCTGGCGGTCAACCGGAGGCTCACCCGGGCCGCCAACCGCAGCCGCGAGTTCGACTTCCGGCTGGACGGCCTGCTCGGGCGCGACATCCACGGCATGACCGTCGGAGTGATCGGCACCGGCAAGATCGGCGAGTGCTTCGCCCGGATCGCCGCCGGCTTCGGCACCGAGCTGCTCGGCTGGGACATCGCCCCCAACCCCGCCTGCGTCGACCTCGGCATGACCTACACCGAGCTGCCGGAACTCCTCTCCCGCGCCGACCTGATCAGCCTCCACGTCCCGCTGCTGCCGACGACCCACCACCTGATCGACGGCGCCGCGCTCGCCCGGATGAAGGACGACGCCATCCTGGTGAACTCCAGCCGCGGCGGGCTGGTGGACAGCGCGGCCCTGGTCGAGACGCTGCGGGCGGGCCGGCTGGCCGGTGTCGGCCTGGACGTCTACGAGGAGGAGACCGGCGTCTTCTTCACCGACCGCTCCATCGAGGGCATCGCCGACGACGTCCTCGCCCGCCTGGTCACGTTCCCCCAGGTGGTCGTCACCTCGCACCAGGCCTACTTCACCCGTACCGCCGTCGGCCAGATCATCGACGCCACCGTCCGCAACGTCGACGACTACGCCGCCGGCCACCGCGGCGAGAACGTCCTCGTCCCCCGCCCGGGCGCGTAGCGCGGCCCGCGGACGGGGGGCGGGGAACCGGCCGGGGTAAGGCCCGCCTAGGCTGTATGCCGAAGCAAAACGGGCGAACCGGACCCATCCAGGGGCCGTGACGAGGGAAAGCGGGACCCGCCGATGGGCGACGGAATGTCAGGCATGCACCACCACGGCGGGATGACCGAACTAGGCCCCTTCTCGCTCTCCAACGTGCTCACCTGGTCGCCCGACTGGGTGTTCCTGATCGGCAGCCTGGCCGCGCTCGCGCTGTACCTCACCGGGGTGGTCCGGCTGCGGCGCCGCGGCGACAGCTGGCCGGTCGGACGCACGGTGGCGTGGGTGCTGGGCGTCGGCACGGTGATCCTGGTCACCTGCACGGGGCTGAACGACTACGGCATGGTGCTGTTCAGCGCGCACATGATGCAGCACATGGTGCTCTCCATGCTGTCGCCGATCCTGCTGCTGCTCGGCGGGCCGATCACCCTGGCGCTGCGCGCCCTGCGGCCGACCGGCAAGGGGCGTCCGCGCGGGCCGCGCGAGCTGCTGGTGGCGCTGCTGCACTCGACCTACATCAAGGTGGTCTCGCACCCGGCCTTCACCATCCCGCTGTTCATCGCGAGCCTGTACGGGGTCTACTTCACCCCGCTGTTCGACTTCCTCATGGAGTACCGGCTCGGGCACATCTTCATGATGGTGCACTTCCTGGCGACCGGCCTGGTGTTCTTCTGGCCGATCATGGGCGTGGACCCGGGCCCGCACCGCCCCGGCCACGTGATGCGGATCATCGAGCTGTTCATGGGCATGCCGTTCCACGCGTTCTTCGGCGTCGCGGTGATGATGGCCAACCACCAGCTGGTGAAGACCTTCACCACCGAGGGCGCGCCGCCCGGCACCGACCTGCTGGCCGACCAGAAGCTCGCCGGCGGCATCACCTGGGCGTTCGGCGAGATCCCGACCGCGATCGTGCTGATCGCGCTGGTCTACCAGTGGATGGGCTCCGAGCAGCGGCTCTCGCGCCGCCGGGACCGCGCCGAGGACCGCAGCGGTGACGCCGAGCTGGCCGCCTACAACGCCTACCTGGCCTCGCTGGACCAGCGCAGCCGGCCGGCGGCCGACGCCGGCTGATCCACGGGCTGATCCACGGCACCACCCGCGGGAGCCCCCGTCCGACCGGACGGGGGCTCCGGCGTTTTCCGGGCGGGCCCCTCAGGCGCCGCCCCGGGCCTGCCGGGCCAGGCCGGCGACCAGGATGTCCAGGCCGAACTCGAAGCGCTCCTCGCCGACGTTGCGGGTCAGCGCGGCGGCCATCGAGGTGATCATCGGATAACGCTCGGCCGGGATGGTCGCGAAGTAGTCGCGGACCCGGCCGGTGAACTCCTCGGTGTCGGCGCCGCCCCGGGTGGAGGCCTCGAAGGCGGTCGCGGTGGTGTAGAGGCCGAGCAGGTCGACCCCGTAGGCCGCGGTCCGCTCGTCCAGGCCGCCGGCCCGCAGCATGGCGAGCATGGCCTCGGCGATGTCCATCGCATGCGGGGTGACCGGCACGTTGGCGACCACCGCGGCCTTGGCCAGGTCGCGGTGGGCGAGCAGCGCCGCGCGGGAGTTCCGCAGCAGCCGCTTGACCTGCTCCTGCCACCGCCCGGGGTCGGCCGGCTCCAGTTCGATGCCCGCGTAGACGAGGTCCAGGACCAGTTCGAGCAGCTCCTCCTTGGAGCCGACGTGGGCGTAGAGGCTGGCGGCGCCGGTGCCGAGCTCCTGGCCGACCCGGCGCATGCTGAGCGCGTCCATCCCCTCGGCGTCGACGATCCGCAGCGCCGCCTCGACGATCCGCTCCCGGCTCAGCGGCTGCCTCCTGGGCGCGGCCTTGGCCTTCCCCGGCCACTGCTCGGGCGGCCAGCCGGAGCGCGGGGCAGCACTGGTCATGGGGGCTCCTTCGGGGTCGGCGACGGTCCCAGACTACTTGACACGAACACCGTTCCATGGGAGAACACTGTTCGTTGAGAAAAACAGTGTTCGTTATGGCGAACAGCGTTCGTCGACAGCTCTGATTCCGGAGAGCACTCCATGACCAGTCAGATCGCACCTCCCCAGGCCCCCGCGGCCCCGTCGGCCGGCTACCGGCTGCGCTGGGCGGGCCTCGCCGTCATCCTCGCCGCCGAGGTGATGGACCTCCTCGACACCACGATCACCGGCGTCGCGGCGCCCGCCATCCGCCAGGACCTCGGCGGCGACGACGCCCAGATCCAATGGATCACCGCGTCCTACACGCTCGCCTTCGCCGTGCTGCTGATCACCGGCGGCCGGCTCGGCGACCTCTTCGGCCGCAAGCGGCTGTTCGTCCTCGGCGCCACCGGCTTCACCCTCGCCTCGGTGCTCTGCGCGGCCGCACCCGGCGCCGGCACCCTGATCGCCGCCCGCACCGTGCAGGGGCTGTTCGCGGCGCTGCTCATCCCGCAGGGCCTCGGCCTGATCAAGGCGATGTTCCCGCCCAAGGAGGTCGGCGCCGCGTTCGGCCTGTTCGGCCCGGTGCTGGGGCTCTCCTCGGTGCTCGGCCCCACGCTCGGCGGCTACCTCACCGACGCCGACCTGTTCGGCCTCGGCTGGCGGACCGTCTTCCTGATCAACCTGCCGGTCGGCCTGCTCGCGGTGCTCGCCGCCGACCGGATCCTGCCCGCCGACACCGCCGACCGGCCCTCCGGCGCCGGGCGGCTCGACCCGGTCGGCGTGCTGGTGCTCGGCCTCGCCGTCCTGCTGCTGGTCTACCCGCTGGTCCAGGGCCGCGAGCTGGACTGGCCGTGGTGGACCTTCCTCTCGATGGCCGCCTCGGTCCCGGTCCTGTGGGCCTTCACCCGGCACCAGCGCGGCGTCCTGCGGCGCGGCGGCACCCCGCTGATCGAACCCTCGCTGTTCGCCAAGCGGCCGTTCGTCTCGGCGCTCGCCACCGGGCTGGTGTTCTTCGCCGCGCTCTCCGGCCTGATGCTGGTCTTCACCCTGCACCTGCAGCTCGGCCTCGGCTGGACGCCGCTGCACGCGGGGCTGTCGATGATCCCGCTGTCGATCGGCGTGGTGGCCGGCGCCGTGCTCTCCGGCGGCATGCTGGCCCCGAAGTACGGCCGCCGGGTGCTGCACGCGGGCATCGCCGTCGCCGCCGCGGGCGCGCTCGGCCTCTGGGCCACCGTCGAGCGCGGGGCGGACGGCCTCACCTCCTGGCAGCTGGCCCCGGCGCTCGCCCTCACCGGTCTGGGCCTCGGCCTGATCATGGCGCCGTTCTTCGACATCGCGCTGGCCGGGGTCGAGGAGTCCGAGACCGGCTCGGCCTCCGGCGTCCTCAACGCCCAGCAGCAGCTCGGCGGCTCGGTGGGCGTCGCACTGCTCGGCACCGCGTTCTTCGGCTGGGCCCGCACCGACGGCTTCCGACTCGCGGCCGGCTGGACGTACGGCCTCATCGCTGCGCTGCTCGCGGTGGCCTTCCTGGTCGCCTTCCTGCTCCCCCGCCACGCCCGGCCCGAGGGCGAGGGGCACTGAGCCCTCGCGCGGGGGCGGGAAGAGGCCGGGAGGCCCCGGAGG